>JBKJMA010000266.1:0-5602 GCA_046596505.1 Sphingomicrobium sp. | reverse complement strand
CCGCTGGCGCAGGCCGAACCGAGCGAAAAGGCGATGTCGCGGCAATCGGTCAGCAGGCGCGCCCCATCGAGCCCCGACCGCGAGAGGTTGAGGTTGCCGTGGTAGCGCACCGCCGTGCTGCCATTGATCGTCCAGTCGGGGCCCAGCGCTTCCCGCGCCGCATTCCACAACTGTTCGACATGGGCTGCGTCATCGTCCGCCCGATCGAGCGACAGCGCCGCCGCCGCGCCGAAACCGACGCACAGCGCGGGCGACGAGGTCCCCGAGCGCAGTCCCTGCTCCTGCCCTCCACCGTGCAGCAGTGGCGCCGGCTCGCACCCGTTTCGCATCCACAGCGCACCAATGCCCTTGGGACCGTGGACCTTGTGCGCCGAGACGGCGATGAGGTCGGGCCCGTCGGGGATCGGCACCCGCCCCAGCGCTTGCACCGCATCGCACAACAACATCGCGCCAGCTGCGTGCGCGAGGCGGGCGAGGTCGGCAATCGGCTGGATGACGCCGATCTCGTTGTTGACGAGCATCGCCGCGACGAGCGCGGTCTCGCCGTCGATCGCGGCGTCGGCCAGCGCGAGATCGACCAGTCCGTCGGCTTCGACCGGAAGGCGGATGACCTCGACCCCCTGCTCCTTGAGCCAATCGGCGGTGTCGAGCACGGCGGCATGTTCGGTCGCGATCGTCACCAGCTTGCGCCGCTGCGAGCGCTCGAAAATCCCCTTCAGCGCCCAGTTGATTGCCTCGGTCGCGCCCGAGGTGAAGGCGAGCTTCCCGCCCGTGGCACCAATCGTGCGCTCGACCTGGCCCCGCGCAACCTCGATGGCCGCCGCCGCCTCGCGCCCGGCCCGCGACGGGCTGTGCGGGTTGGCGAAGCGCTCCTCGATCCACGGCGCCATTGCTTGCGCGGCTTCGGGCGCGACCGGGGTGGTCGCCTGGTAATCGAGATAGATCATGCGGCGCGCTGGCGCTGGGCGATGCGCGTGAATTCGGCGAGGAACGCATCGATCTCGGCCTCGTTGGTGGCCGGCCCGAAGCTGATCCGGATCGCGCCCCCGGCGATGTCCGGCGCGACGCCCATCGCGGCGAGCACCCGGCTCGGCTTCATCGACCCCGACGAGCAGGCGCTTCCCGCGCTGACCGCAAAGCCGGCGAGGTCGAGCTGGACGAGGAGGCTCGCCGAACTTGCGCCGGGAATGGCGACCGCGCCGATCGTGGCGATACGCGGGCTGTCGTGGGCGATGATCACCCCGCCCGCCGCCCGAACGCCGTCCTCGAGCCGCTGGCGAAGCGCGGTCAGGCGCGGCATCGCGTTGCGGAACGCACCGCTCGCCAATGCCGCGGCAAACCCCGCCGCCGAGGGCATATCCTGCGTCCCGCGGCGATACCCCTTCTCTTGCCCACCCGACGGTTCGAGCGTTGCAAGATCGCGCACCAGCAGTGCCCCTACCCCCGGCGGCCCGCCCAGCTTGTGTGCCGACACCGCGATAAAATCGGCGTCGGGCAGCTCGAGCTTGCCCGCCCCCTGCGCGCAGTCGGCCAGCAACAGCGAGCCTGCCGCCCGCACTCGCGCACCAATTTCTCCGAGCGGCTGGATCACCCCGGTCTCGTTGTTGACCATCTGGATCGCGACCAAAGCGGGACCGGCGCCAAGCGCCGCGTCGAGTTCGGCGAGATCCACCTCGCCCTCGCGATCCACCGAAATGACGCGCGCCTGCTCGCCCATCGCGTAAGGTACGATGTCATGTTCGGTCGCACCCAGGATCCGCCCGGGAACCTTCGCCCTTCGCGCGGCAATCGTCACCGCTTCGCTCGCGCCCGAGGTCAGGATGACGTCATGCCGCCACCCCAACGCCCCCGCGATCGTCTCGCGCGCCTGCTCAAGCGCCGCCCGCGCCGCGCGCCCCTCGCCATGCGGAGAGCTTGGATTGGCGCAAGCCTCGAACGCCGCCGCAACCGCCGCTCGGGCTTCGGGCAGCACGGGGGTCGTCGCGGCATGATCGAGATAGGTTCGGCGGCTCATGCCGGTGGAATACCCTGAAGATTGCGCTTGGGGTCGCCAAGCCTATATAGTCGGCGTTCTCCCGCCACCCTCTAGCGTACCGAGCCCCATGCCTGAAGTTATTTTCCCCGGTCCCGAAGGCCGTCTCGAAGGCCGTTTCAATCCGGGGCCGCGCCCGCGCGCGCCGGTCGCGCTGATCCTTCACTCGCACCCGCAGGCCGGGGGCACGATGAACAACAAGATCGTGCAGCTGCTTTATCAAACGTTCGTTCGTCGCGGCTTTGCGACGCTGCGCTTCAACTTCCGCGGAGTCGGCAAGAGCCAGGGGCTGTTCGACAATGGCATCGGCGAATTGTCCGACGCCGCCTCGGCGCTCGACTGGGTCCAGTCGATTCATCCGGAAGCGGAGACGACATGGGTCGCCGGGGTCAGCTTCGGGGCGTGGATCGGAATGCAGCTGCTGATGCGCCGTCCCGAGATCAAGGGTTTCATCTCGATTGCCCCGCCGGCCAACATGTACGACTTCAGCTTCCTTGCGCCTTGCCCGTCGTCGGGCATCATCGTCCAGGGCGAGGCCGACGAGGTCGTCACCCCGATCGCGGTCCAGAAGCTGGTCGACAAGCTGCGCACCCAACGCCACATCACCATCCACCACGACACCATCCCGGGCGCCAACCACTTCTTCGCCAACGAGATGCCGTTGCTGATGGGCAGCGTCGACAATTACCTCGACATGCGGCTCGACAAGGACCTCAAGCGCTGATCGTGAGTCGCTGATCAGAGCGTCCAGATCAGCACATTCGCGATCAACACCAGCGCGGCGGCGACCATCAGCAGCCCGCGCTGGCGGGTTCCGGGATCGCCCTTGAGCGCCAGTCGTACCCCAACTCCGCCCAACAGGAAGGCGGCGATCATCGCCAGCGCCATCCCCGCATTGCCTATTGCCTGCATTTTCCCCGCCCCTTTTTATGATCGGTTAACCGACTTCGCCTAATATACGCTCATGCCCGAGCTCCAACGCCAGGTTCGCCTAGACGAGGCTTTCGACCGGATCGAAGAAACGATCCTGCCATGCATCGCCATGCTGCTGGAATCCTTGATAGATGCCGCGGCCGGCATCGGGACGACGGATCCCAAGACGCTCGCCGCCGAACTTCGGACCCTCGCCGCCGAGCTTGAAATGCTCACCCAGGCGGTCGAGCAATTCAACCCGGTACAGGTCAATCCTGATGAGATTCGCCTCGCCATCGGCTGAGCATGACCTGATCGGCAGGTTTGTTGCCGCCTGCCTCAGGCCCAAGAGACTGATTTCACGAGACTATCGGCAAGGCGAGTGGAACGTCCGCTAAATCGTTCCGCTTCCCGATCCGCGCGGGTCCATTAGCTGTTGCATCGTTGGCCCCCCGCCCATATATCGCCTCCCTCGCTGCCCCATGGGACTTCCAACCGCAAGGCAGCTTTCGTGAACTGACTGTTGGAGGTCCCTTGAATTGCACAAGCATCATCGCGCGCTGGGGCTAGCGAAAGCCCCGTCCGTCGGCATCGCCAATGCCGCCGAGATCGCCAAGCTCCGTCCGGTGCAGCCGGTTACGTTGCTACGTCCGCATGCCGCCCGTCGGGCCGCCCGTTACTTCGTCGAGAAGTTTCCGGGGCGCGCCTTGTATGCGGTCAAAGCGAACCCGTCGCCGGAGTTGCTCAAGCTCCTGTGGGCGGAAGGCGTGACGCATTATGATGTCGCTTCACTCGGCGAAGTGCGCCTGGTGGCGGAGACGCTGCCCGAGTCGACCCTGTGCTTCATGCACCCGGTCAAGGCCGAGGAAGCGATCGCCGAGGCTTATTTCAAGCATGGCGTGAAGACCTTCAGCCTCGACGCGATGGACGAGCTCGACAAGATCATGAGCGCCACTCGCGGCGCGACCGATCTCAATCTGCTCGTGCGCATCCGGGTCAGTTCGGACCACAGCAAGCTCAGCCTCGCAACGAAGTTCGGCGCCGATCCGTCGGAGCTTACCCGCCTGCTGTTCGCTACCCGCCAGGCGGCGGATGCGATGGGCATTTGCTTCCATGTCGGCAGCCAGGCGATGAGCCCGGCGGCTTACACCGAAGCGATGGGCCGGGTTCGCGACGCGATCGTCGATGCGGCAATCACGGTCGATATCGTCGATGTCGGCGGAGGTTTCCCGTCGTCCTATCCGGGCATGGAGCCGCCGCCCCTCGAAGCCTATTTCGATGTCATTCACCGGACGTTCGAGGCGCTGCCGATCAGTTACTCGGCAGAGCTGTGGTGCGAGCCGGGGCGGGCGCTATGCGCCGAATATGCCAGCGTGCTGGTGCGCGTTGAAAAGCGCCGCGGCGATGAACTGTACATCAACGACGGGGCCTATGGCGCGCTGTTCGACGCGGCGCATATCGCGTGGCGCTATCCGGTCGCGCTGGTGCGCGAACCGGCGAGCGACGTTCGGTCGATGCCGTTCAGCTTCTACGGCCCAACGTGTGACGATCTCGACCATATGGTGGGTCCGTTCGAGTTGCCCGGGGATGTCCGTGCCGGCGATTACATCGAGATCGGCATGCTCGGCGCCTATGGCTGCGCGATGCGCACCCGATTCAACGGGTTCACGGTCGGCGAGAATGTGATCGTCGAGGACGAGCCGATGGCGAGCCTGTACGGGGCATCGATTATGCTTTCGCCTGCCAACGTTCTAAAGGGCTAAAATCGGCGGCTCGCTAGGCGGGCGTGTCGGTTGTGGGTCTCCTCCGTCCCCCTGACGACGGCGGTTTAGTGCTTGGGAGACCCAGCAATGAACACCCCGATCAACGACACCCGCAAAGCCGAGCTGCTCTCGAGCGTGGTCGAGCATATCGACATCACCAGCTTCGACGCTCGCCCGATCGTCGAGGCGATGGGCAAGATGTCGTTCACCAGCCGCGATCTCGCGCGCGCCACCAGCCTGTACAACCAGATGCTCGAGGACGAGAGCTGCTCGATCATCCTCGTCATCGCCGGATCGACCTCGGCCGGCGGCTGCATGGACCTTTATGCCGAGCTCGTCCGCTCCAACATGGTCGACGCGATCGTCGCCACCGGCGCCACCATCGTCGACATGGATTTCTTCGAAGCGCTTGGCCACAAGCACTACCAAGCGCTTGAAATCCCTGACGACGACACGCTGCGCTCGCTCTACATCGACCGCATCTACGATACTTATATCGACGAGACGCAGCTCCAGGATTGCGACTTCACGATCGGCAAGATCGCCAACAGCCTTGAGCCCAAGCCCTATTCGTCGCGCGCGTTCATCCGCGAGATGGGCAAGTGGCTATCCGAGGGCAACGGCAAGAAGGACAACAGCCTGGTCAAGCTCGCTTACGAGCATGACGTGCCGATCTTCTGCCCGGCATTCGTCGACTCGTCAGCCGGCTTCGGCCTCGTCAAGCACCAGGTCGACCGGATGAAAGAGGGCAAGCCCTACATGGTGCTCGACGCGATCGCCGACTTCCGCGAGCTGACCGACATCAAGATCAAGGCGGGCACCACCGGCCTCCTCATGACCGGCGGCGGCGTACCCAAGAATTTCACCCAGGACACCGACGTCTGCGCCGAAATCC
>JBKJMA010000224.1:0-4222 GCA_046596505.1 Sphingomicrobium sp. | reverse complement strand
CGTCGATCGTCCCGCCCCCGCCCGAAAAGACCAAGAGCCAGACCCACAAGCCCAGGGATCCCGAAGGCGCCGCTGCCCCACCGGCGCTCAAGAACAGCCCGACCGACATCGCCGCGCCCAAGGCCAAGCTCCCGCCGCCGCCGCCGATTCGCGCCGCCCCGATCCCCGGCCAGGGCACCGCTCCCGCCGCCGGCGCCGCGCCGATCCCCGGCCCCGGCACCGGGCGCGGCGGGACTGGCAATGGCACGGGCAGCGGCCTGTCGGGCAACGGCACGGGTGGCGGCGGCAGCGGCGGCGCGGACGCCGAGGCGGAAATGATCGCGGGCTCGATCGGCGACAAGGATTATCCCCCGGCGGCACTCGTCGACCGCGCCCAGGGCACCGTCCACTTCGCCTTCACCGTCGAGCTCAGCGGCCGGATCGGCAATTGCCGCGTAACCCGCTCGAGCGGCAACCGCGCGCTTGATGCCGTCACCTGCCGTCTCGCCACCCAACGATTCCGCTTCCGACCCGCGCGCGATACCGCCGGGCGACCGATCTCAACGGACGAGGAGGGCGAACAATCATGGCGTCTCGGTACCGAGCGCGAGATCACCGACCCGCCGCCGCGTTAAAGCCTGATCAACGGCACGCCGGCGATGAACGAATAAGGGCGGCCCCTCGCGGGACCGCCCTCTTCGACCGGCACGCCGATCCAGCTAAATCAGAAGCTCGAATAAGCCTCGTTACCAACAAAGCCCATCTTGCTGACATGCGCTTTCTTGGTCACCGCGAGCACTTCGTCGACCAGCTCATAGCGCGCGTTCGGCTCGGGCTGGAGGTGAAGCTCGGGGACCGGGTTCATCTGCTGGGACACGTCGAGATAGGTGCGCAGCTGCTGCAGCGTCACCGGCGTCCCGTTCCACAAAATCGCGCCGGCCTGGGTAATGACCAGCTTGTTCTTGGTCGGCTCGACCGGCGGCGGCGGGGTCTCGCTGTTCTGCGGAAGGTCGAGCTTGACCGCGTGAGTCTGCGGCGGAATGGTGATGATCAGCATGATGATCAGCACCAGCAACACGTCGATCAGCGGCGTGGTGTTGATTTCCATCATCGGCTCGGCAGCGTCGTTCGAGCCGGTTGTTTGCATGGCCATGGTGGCGGATCCTTAAAGTCGTGCGGCCGGGCCGCCGCCCGGCTGGGAAATGAAGCCGACCCGGGCAAAGCCCGCCAGCTGCATCGTGTAGATCGCCCCGCCGATGCAGCGGTAGGGCGTGTTGATGTCGCCGCGGATATGCGCCTCGGGCATGTTTTCCTCGGTGATGTTCTGCACGCCGCCGACTTTGTCGACCTCAGCCTTGAGCTTCGCCACCGCTCGGTCGAGCAGTTCGGTCGAGCTCAACTTTGTCATGTTCCAATAGACTTCGCATGCGCCGGACGGCCCACCACGGACCGTCAACGAGACGTTCTCGGGCTTGGTCTGCGTCGTCTCGTACCGCACCGCCGGCAGCTTGATCGGAATGGTCTGAAGCACGACCGGGACCGTGATCAGGAAGATGATCAGGAGCACCAGCATCACGTCGACCAGCGGCGTGGTGTTGATGTCCGACATCGGGACGGTTTCTTCGTCACCGTCTTGCTTTACGCTCATCGCCATGGGCTGTGGCTTTCCTTCGTAACTTCAAACTTGGCCGGGCGGGGAAAGTCCCCGCCCGGGTAGTTGGCGTCTAGCGTGTGGTCGACGGAGCAAGCGGGGCGCCGGCGCTCTTGGTCGGCGCGGTCGCCGCACCGATGCCGCGCGGCTTCACCGCCCCGGACGACATGATGTAGCCGTGGACGTCGTTGGTGAACGCCGCGAGATCCTCGATGATCGACTTGTTGCGGCGGATCAGCCAATTGTAGGCGAGCACCGCGGGAACCGCGACGACCAGGCCGAGCGCGGTCATGATCAGCGCTTCGCCGACCGGGCCGGCAACGGTGGTGATCGACGCATCGCCCGACGCACCGATCTTGATCAGCGCGCGATAGATGCCGATGACGGTGCCGAACAGGCCGATGAACGGCGCGGTCGAACCGACCGTCGCGAGGAAGGCGAGGCCTTCACCGAGACGCGCGCCAATGCTGCCCTGCGAGCGGGCGAGGCTGTTGGCCATCCACTCATGCTGGTCGACCGGATCGGTCAGCTTACCGTGCTGGTCCTGAGCGAAGAGCGCGTCGTCGACGATCGAGCGATAAGCGCTGCGCGCTTCGAGCTTGATCGCGGCATCCTTGAGACTCGGCGAATTCCAGAATGACGCACGAACCTTGTTTCCCTGGTTCATGATCTTCTGCTGCTGCAGCAGCTTGGTGAACATGATGTAGAAGGTGCCGATCGACATGATCACGAGGATCACGAACACCGACCAGGAAATCACACCACCTTCGTGGAGTGCCTGGAACAGGCCGTAGGGATTGTCGCCTGCCGGCGCTGCGGGAACTGGATTCTGCATGGCTTTATCTTCCTTTGAAATTCAATTGGTCGGTTATTCGGCGGGAACCCGCCAGGTGATCCGCTGCGAGTAGGTATCGGTCGTCGGCGCGCCATTGCTGTCCATCGCCGGGCTGAACCGGGCCCGACGGCGCAGGATGTTGCAGGTGGCATTATCCAGCGCCGAAGACCCGCTCGACGAGGTAATGTTGCACCCCGACACGCGTCCGTCGGTGCCGATCGTAAGTTGGACGGCGGTCGTCCCCTGCTCGTTCGCGCTGAGCGACGAGTTGGGATAATCCTCCGACGAGAACAGCCCGATCAGGCTACCTTTGGCGCGCGCTGATTCCCGCTTGACCGGCGCCGGCGGGGCCGGCGGGGCTGGCGGCGCGACGCGCACGGTGATCACCGGCGGCGGAGCGACCGAAACCGTTTGGATCTGCGGCGCCATCGTGATCATCCGGACCATCGGCGGCGGCGCCACGACCTGCGGCGGCGGCGGCGTGTTGGCTTTCTGCTCGGGCGGCGGCTTTTCTTCCGGCGGCGGCGGCGGCTCGGTCACGTCGAACGTCTTCAGATCGGTCGCCGCCTTCTTCAGCACGTTATAGGCGAGGCCGGTTACGAGGGCGTAACCGAGGACGATGTGCAAGAGCGCCACGACGATGATCGACACCGTCCGGTTGGAGCCCATTTGCTGGCGATTGGCATATGACATTAAGCCGCAACTCTCCTCGTGTAGCCGTAGTATTCCACGGTCGAATCGGGCTTGTTAATACGTCCCGACCCTTGTTCGATCTGCTCGATGTATCAACATATCATTCGAACGGAAGTGAGCCTCATTAATGAACGCTCAATGGCGCCGCAACCGATTTTGTTCCGTACCCGGCCGCAGGTCTGCTGCGAATCACGGGGCGCTCCCGGTGAAAGAGGCGATTTCGACCCCCACGCCGCGCGCATCGGAATAAATATCGGGCTTGGCGCTCGCCACCCGCAGTGCCTTTACCCCGTGACACGCCGCAAACCGCTCGAACAGCGCATGAACGAATGTTTCCTGCAGGTTATAGCGGCGTTCGCCGGCGATCCGGCGCACTTCCTGGCGCAGATAATCATAGTTCCACGCGCCTTCCGGTGCATCGCCCGGCGGCAGGTCGAGCGCCTCGAGCCATATCTCGACGCTGATCAGCAGTCGCTGCGGCGTACCGATCTCGAAATCGTGAAAACCGATGTCGATCATCACCTCGAGCGAATCGAGCAGGATGCGACTCTGGCGGACCTTCAGATGGTCCGGCACGAGGCCCTTCAGTTTAACCGGCTCGCTCATTGGTCCTCCACATATTGGACGTCGCGGGAGAGCTGCCAGAAGCGCTGCCCGCCATCGATCGTCATCACCTCGCCGGTCACGGCGTGCGCCTCGACGAGATAGCGCAGCGCGCGCACCACGTCATCTGGCTCGACTCCCCGCACGAGCGGGTTGAGCGCATGGACCCGCGCGAAATTGGCGTCGTCCTGCGGTCCCGACGGCAGCATCAGCGCCGGTGCGATAGCATTGACCCTGATCCCGTCCCCCGCCAGCGCCCGCGCGGCCAACTCGGTCAGCCCGGCGAGCGCCTGTTTCGACAGCGTGTAACTGAGGAAATCGGGGTTGGGCGCGGCGAGTTTGGCGTCGAGCAGGTTGACGACCAGGCTCCCCCGCGGCGCCACCCGTGCGAACGCCTCGATCAGCAGCGCCGGCGCGCGCGCATTGACGGCCATGTGCGCCTCGAACTCGGCGGCCGAAAA
>JBKJMA010000192.1:0-21629 GCA_046596505.1 Sphingomicrobium sp. | reverse complement strand
CTCAAGGAAGGCTTCACCGTCTTCCGTGACCAGGGATTCTCCGCCGATATGGGCTCGGCGGCGGTCAAGCGGATTGACGACGTCCGCGTGCTGCGTTCGGCGCAATTCCCCGAGGATGCCGGCCCGCTCGCCCACCCGGTCCGCCCCGAGAGCTATCTCGAGATCACCAACTTCTACACCGCCACGGTGTACAACAAGGGCGCCGAAGTCATCGGCATGATGCGCGCCATCCTCGGCCCGGACCGCTTCCGCGCCGGCTCCGACCTTTATTTCGACCGCCACGATGGCGAGGCGGTGACCTGCGAGGATTTCGTCAAGGCGATGGAGGATGCGAGCGGCATCGACCTTACTCAGTTTCGCCTGTGGTACAGCCAGGCCGGCACCCCGACCGTCACCGCGCGGCTCGACCAGGACGGCGGCCAGACGGTGCTGCACTTGTCGCAATCCGTCCCCGCGACCCCCGGCCAATCAACCAAGCAGCCGATGGTGATCCCGCTCAGGACCGCGCTGATCGGCCGCGACAGTGGCGCCGAGCTTGCGCCCGCACAGGTCATCATGCTGACCGCGGCCGAGCAGGCAATCGCCTTCGACGGCATCACCGAACCGGCGATGCTGTCGATCAACCGCGACTTCTCGGCCCCGATCATCCTCGACGTGACGCGCGCGGCGGGAGAGCTTGAATCCCTCGCCGAGCATGATCCCAACCCGTTCGCGCGCTACGAAGCGCTGCAGGAACTGATGCTCCGCACGCTCATCGCCGGCGCCAGTGGTGAGCCGGTCGATCCCGCCCCGGTGATCGAGGCGATGCGCCGCACGCTCGCTTCGAGCGCGCTCGACCCGTCCTTCAAGGGCGAAGCGCTGCTCCTGCCGTCGGAGAGCATGATCGGCGACCGTATGCCATTGGTCGACCCCGACGCGATCCATGCCGCGCGCGAAGCCTTGCGCCGCGCGATCGGCGTCGCGCTGGCCGACCCGCTAACCGCCGCGCAGCGCGAGGGCGCGCCCGGCAGCGACCTGTCCCCCGCCGCCAAGGGTATCCGCCGCCTGCGCAGCGTCGCGCTCGGCCTCATCGCCGCCGGCGACCCGGTGCGCGGCGCGGCGCTGGCCAAGGCGCAGGTCGACAGCGCTGACAATATGACCGACCGCCAGGGCGCGCTCGGCATCCTCGTCAGCCTCGACGCGCCCGAGCGGCAGGCCGCACTCGACGGCTTCTACGACCGCTACCAGGCGGATGTGCTGGTGATCGACAAATGGTTCGGGCTGCAGGCGGCGGCGCAGCGTCGCGATACCCTCGCCGCGGTCGAAGCCCTCGCCCGTCACCCCGATTTCAGCATGACCAACCCCAATCGGTTGCGTGCGCTGGTCGGCAGCCTCGCGATGAACCAGTGGGCGTTTCACACCGCGTCGGGCGACGGCTATCGCTTCCTCGCCGACATGATCCTCGCGTCCGACCGGATCAATCCGCAGACCGCGGCACGGCTTGTCCCCCCGCTCGGCCGCTGGCGTCGGTTCGAACCCGGCCGCGCGGCGCTGATGCGCGCCCAGCTCGAACGGATCGTCGCCGAGCCAAACCTGTCGAAGGACGTGTTCGAGCAGGTCTCGAAATCGCTCGCCTGACAGCAGGACACGCGGAATTAACCCGTCGTCGATTAGGGTGGTGCAATGATCCCGATGCGCCATTCGACGATCTTTAAGAACCGCTGGTGGGCGGTGTTGTGGGCGGCGGGCATCCTGTGGTTTGCGCTCGACGTCGCCGGGGGCAGCGACGAAGCGGTGCAGGCGCAGGCGAACAACATGGTCGCGACCGACGCGACGGGCGCGCCGGTAACTGACGAGCAGGCCCGCCAACTGGCGCAGGCAATCAACTCGATCTGACCGCCCGCGCCCTGTGCTAGTCCGCCTTAAACGGCGTCGTTCTTTTCTTCCTCAAACGTCACCGCGACGTCGCCATTGGCCGACAGCCGCACCCGGTCGCCCTCGATGTCGGCAACGAGCCCGCGCGAAATGTAGTGGTGATGGCCCTCGTGGCTGCCTTCGCCGCTGTCCTTCTTGGTCAGCTTGATGCGGTCGCCGTCGATGTGATCGACCGTCCCGACATGCACGCCGTCGGCGCCGATCACTTCCATATGTTCCTTGATGTCCTCGAACCCGGCCATGCTGCTTCTCCTTCGCGTTGCGTGACCCCCTAACGCCGGGGCCGCGCGAAGGATGCGTCAGCCCTTCTCGATGAGCCCGCTCTGGACGATATGCCAGCGGCGCTGCTCAGGCGTCGATCCGTCGACATCATTGACCCGCCGAAGCGTCAGCGGCCCGATGAAATTGAACCGCTTGCCGGCCTTGTCCAGTCCGTACAGCCGCAGCGGCACCTGGACGAAGCTCGATCCCATCGCTCCTTCCTGGTCATGGGGCTTGCCGACCTCGCCATGAACCTCGCGGAACGTCGCAAGCGTCGCCGGAGCGAGCGGCCCCTGATTGATCCCCGCGCGCCACGCCTTGTCGGCCGCCGCGAACTTGCCCTGCTCGATCAGCGCGGCATAAAGCTGCACCACCTGCCCCGCCCCCTCGGCGCTTTTCGGGTCGATCGGTCCCCTGGGCTCGGCCAGCGGGGTGCGATCGTCGGGCAGCCCGCCTTCCGTTCCCGGCGAGCCCGGTTCGGGCACCACGGCGGGCTGCGCCTCATTGGCGATCGGCTTGACCGGCGATCCCACCGCCACCGCCGCGTTGACCGGGGTCCCCTTATTCTCGATCGGGGCCGAAGAATTGCACGCGGCGAGCAGCAATGGGCTCGCGAAAATCATTCTTTTCATCATGCACAAGCGCACCTTGAAGCGTATCGTTCCGGGCCGGGAGGAACCACATCCGGCACCACGAGTTTGTTTCACATGCTCAATAAGCCTCAACAGGGAGACGACCGATGGACAATGACGAACGCCCGGTAGAGCACACGACGATCATCGAAACCGGCAATGGCGGCAATGGCGGCATCGTTGCCGTTGTCGTGCTGATCATCGTCGTGCTGGTGCTGCTGTTCCTGTTCCGTGACCAGCTCGGCTTCGGCAGCAAGTCGTCGACGATCAACGTCCCCGACAAGATCGAGGTCAACATCAACTGATCCCGGGGCGCCGCGGTCTTTGCGCATCGCGGCGCCCTCGATTTGAATCTCCCCGCGAGCGACGGTAACGCGCCCCCACGGCAATCTTCAGGGGGCGAACATGACGCGCGGTCTCGACGAAACGCACCAACCATCGCGAACAAGCTGGATCACCAGCGCGAACGGCCACGCCGATTTCCCGATCCAGAACCTGCCGCTCGGCGTATTTTCGACGCCCGGCGGTGATCCACGTATCGGTGTCGCGATCGGCGACCGGATCCTCGACGTGCGCGCCGCCGCCGCCCTGCTCGACCCGGCCTGGCAGCGCGCCCTGTCGCAGCCCATCCTCAACGACTGGTTCGCCCACGGTCCGGCCGACGCCACCGCGCTTCGCCGCCGCCTGTCCACTTTGTTGAGCGACCCCGCGCACCGCGCCGAAGTCGAAGCCCACCTCGCACCCCGGGCCGAGGCGACGATGCACCTTCCCGCGCGCATCGGCGACTACACCGATTTCTACGTCGGCATTCACCACGCGACCAACGTCGGACGCCTGTTCCGCCCCGACGCGCCGCTGCTGCCCAACTATAAATATGTGCCGATCGGCTACCACGGCCGCGCCAGCTCGGTGCGCGTTTCGGGAACGCCGGTCATCCGTCCCAGTGGCCAGCGCAAACCCCCGCAAGCCGACGCGCCGGTCTATGGCCCGACCCAGCGCCTCGATTATGAACTCGAGCTCGGCCTGTGGATCGGTCAGGGCAACGACCTTGGCTCGCCCATCCCGATCGTCGAGGCGGACGAGCATATCGCCGGCTACTGTCTGCTCAACGACTGGTCGGCGCGCGAAATCCAGGCGTGGGAATATCAGCCGCTCGGACCGTTCCTCGCCAAGAATTTCCTCACCAGCATTTCACCGTGGGTGGTCACCGTCGACGCGCTCCGCCCGTTCCGCCGGGCAATGCTACCGCGCCCCGCGGGCGATCCCGCCCCGCTGCCCTACCTCGCCGACCCCGCCAACCAGGCTTGCGGCGCGCTCGGCATTGCGCTCGAAGTCACCCTCACGACCGAGGCGATGCGCGCCGCCGGCCTCCCCCCGCACACCCTGTCGCGCGGCGAGGCGGCAGCGGCGATGTACTGGTCTGCGGCGCAGATTGTCGCCCATCACAGCGCCAACGGCTGCAACCTCCAGCCAGGCGACCTGATCGGCACCGGCACGCTGTCGATTGCCGAAGACAGCGGTCTCGGCTCGCTGCTCGAGATCAGCGAAGGCGGCAAGGCCCCGGTTACCCTCGCCAACGGCGAGACGCGCTCCTTCCTCGAAGACGGCGACGAACTGACGATGAAAGCCTGGTGCGAGGTGGAAGGGGCGGTCCGAATTGGGTTCGGGACCTGTTCCGGACGGGTCCTCCCCGCGCGCTAGAAACCGGCAATTCCCGGCCACTATTGCGCGCTCGTATCCAAAGGCGCATGGTTGCACCGCTCGGCTGGTTTATCCGGATGGAACCCGCTTGAGTCACCCGCTCCCGAGCAACTTGCTCCGACCGCGCACGATACGCGCGCCGCTGATCGTCATGCTCGCCGGCTCCGGCGCGCTGTTGGGCGCCGTCGGCGGACGCGGCGTCGTGCCGATGATCCCGCCCTCCTACCGCGCCGCCGCGCAAGTCGAATTCGTCCAGGCGCCCGGCACGGCCCCGCTGTCGGACGCCGCCCGCGACGCGCGGATCGACGGCTTCGTCGAAACAGCGCGCGCCCTCCCGGTCGGCACGGCGGCGCTGCAAGGCGGAGGCCTGCGCGACGACCCCGAACTCGCGCGCGACGCCCTCGTGCTCGGGAATGGCGATCAGGCCTTGGCGATCGCGCTGCTCGACCGCGTCCGTCCCGAGCGGGTCGGGGCGACCACGCTCATCCGGATCGAGGCGACGAGCGCCGATCCTGCCCGCGCCGCGCGCTACGCCGACGCGCTCGCCAAGGCGCTGATCGCCCGCTCGCTCGCCGACCGGATGACCGACATCTCGCCGCCCGACGCGCTGCTCGATCGCGACCTTACCGCCAGCCGCCTTGCCGCCGAACGCGCCGATGTCGCCCTCGCTGCCTTTCGCGCGAACAACGCCGACGGCGCCACCCAGGGCGACGCGCTCGTCGACCAGCTCCGCGGTGCCCTCGCCACCGCGCGCGGCGACGAAGCGGCGGCGGCGGCGCGCGCCTCGTCGGCAGGGGGCAGCGTCGTCGTCTCGGCATCGACGATTGGCCAGAACGGCACCGCCAGCCTCGCCCAGTTACGCACCCAGCGCGCCGAACTTACCCGGCGGGCTGCACAACTCAGCGACCGTTTCGACTCCGCCTACCCGCCGCTCACCAGCACCAGGGTCGAGCTTGGCGCGCTCGATTCCGCGATTGCCGCCGAACTACGCTCGCTGTCGCGCAGCGCCCGTGCCGAGGCCACCGCCGCGACGTCGCGCGCCGCCGCGCTCGATCGCGGTCTCGCCAGCGCCGAGCAACGCCGCGCCCGCGCGATCGGCGCCGAGGCCGAGATTGCCCGGCTCCAGCGCAACTCCGACACCGCGCGCGAAGCCTATCGCCAGCTGCAGGCGAGCCTCGTCCAGCGCGCAACCGATCGCAGCATCGCCCGCTCCGAACTCCGCCTCGCCGCCCCCGCCGCGCCGCCGCTGCGGCCCTCCTCGCCCGACCGGCTGCTGCTCAGCCTGTTCGGGGCACTGGCGCTCGGCATCGCCGGCGCGCTCGCCGGGCTGTGGCTGCAGCGTCCCCGGCTTGACGCACCCGCCGTCCTGTTTGCGGTTTAATAAGTGCTTTCGTATCGTGCAGTCTGTGCGGGCCAGTACAATTCTGCCGAAACAGGCTTTAATAAGTGCCGATCGTCCCGGCACCCGCGGCGGGCGCGCGAGATGGCGGCATTGCCCGGGTGAAGATCGCCGACCCCGCTGTCGCCGCGTGAATCGCCAGCGTCCCCGCCGGCATGTCGACCGCCACCCGGTCGCACCAGTAACGCGCGCTGTCGTCGACCCTCAGCGCGGTGCCGATCAGCGTGCCCCCACTGGCAATGTCGCCCAAGTCTCCCTCCGCCCGGCTCCCCGCGAGCCAGCTCAGCGAGGTGTTGATCGACCGCATCGTCCCACCGCGATTGGCGCGATAGACCCCCGCGACGTCGAGCCCGACGACATTCTCGTGCGTCGTCCAGCCGTTGCACGACACGCCCGGCGCGCGGCCATTGTTGCTCGCCGAACAGTTGACCGTGACGACATGCGTCGCGGCGGTCGGCGCGGTGCTGTTGTGGACGTTGAAGCCGTCGGTCGCGTTGGCGTCGGCGGCGCAGTTGAACAAGGCGGCGAGGCCGTGGACCGAGTTGATCGCGACCCCGCTCGCGCCCGTCTCGCCCGTGCCCCCGGCATAGCGAAAGCTGCACCCATCGGCGACGACCGCCTTCATCGCCGCGGGCACGCTCGCCGGCGCATAGGTCAGACAAGCAGCCGAGCTTCCGCCCTCGAGGTCGAACCCGTCGCCCGCGAACTGCCCGCCGACGAACAGGCTGACCGGCGCGGTCGCCTTGATCGTCGCGGTGCCGGAGCGCAGCACGCGCGTGTTGACGTTGGTCACCGCCGCCGCGTCGGCGCGGTTGATGTACAGCGTGCCCGCGACCAGCGCCCAGCTACCCGGGCGGACATTGCATTGCGCCGCCGTCACCACGTTGGTGAGTTCGACTGCGTTGCCAAAGCGGTCGAGATTGGCGCGGTCGAGCACCCGGTTCATCGTTGCGACGGCGAAGCTGTAGCAGTTGGTATAGGTCGCGTCGGCGGTCGGTGCGGCGAACGCGTCATAAGCTCCCGTTTTCACCCGCCCGCCCGTCGCGATCAACGCGAGATCGACCGTGGGCAACACCGCACCGCCGTTCGACGGGTTGTTCGCGCGCGGGTAATCCCCCGCCGCGACAAAGACGGTGGCGGGCTGTCCGGCGGTGTTGGCGGCGGTCACTGCCTTGTGAATCGACTGGAACGGCGCGCCCGACGCGCCGGTGCCGGTCGTGTCGTTGCCGCTCGCTATGTTGACGTAAAGCGTCGTGCCCGGCGCGCCGCGCGCGGTCGAGAACAGGTCGAACAGTTGCGTCGCCGACTTGCCGACCGATCCGAACGACGCCCGCCGGTCTTCGTAAAGACTAACCACCGGGGTGAAGGCGGCAATGGTCCAGGCGGTGCTCCATGCTGCCGGCGCGGTCAGCGTGAGCGGTGCAAGCCGTACCATGGAGCCAAGCCCCGACAATTGCGCGACGCTGACGGCGCTGCCGCCCGACGACCGGCCCATCGCTCAGGCCTCGCCGATGAGGTCGGCGGCGGTCGTGCCCGTCGCGCGGACATGGCTCGCCCGCACTCCGATGTAGCTCGCGTTGGGCAAATTCTTGTAGGTCACGTCGCTAGACGCGCCGACCCCGCGCAGCGTCACGTCGCCGCCGGTCCCGACGTAGATTCCCTTGACTACCTGCGCCAGCGCGACGGTGTCGCTGGGGATCAGCGCGAACGGCACCCGCGACGGCAGTTCGGGCGAATCGCCCATCGTATCGAAATTATCGGGCATGGTTCACTCCTGTTTGCTTCTCGAATCGTCCTAACCTGCAGCTTAACCTGTAGGAAAGACATTTCTTGAACCTTTTAGGTTTTATTTTGGCTCGCCGCCGAATGTGGGTAAGCGTTACGTTCGGTGCGCTGGTCACCACCGGGGGCCTTGCCGTATCGAGCGCGCTCAACCTCGCCGGGCTGCTGCTGTGGGTCCGCCTCCTCACCCCCACCGAATTTGGCACGCTGTCACTGGTCAGCGCCACCGGGTTGATGCTCAACGCGCTCGGCTTCGAGTGGCTGCGGCTGGCCGGCGCGCGCAGCTTGAGCGATCCCTTGCGCGCCGAAGGCGTCTCGTCGGAGCGCCTCTCCGCCTGGATCCGCGTCGCCGGGATCGCCGCCCTGATTGTCACCCTTATTGTGCTCGCGATCACCCTCGCCGGGATTGCCGCACCGGGCCTTGCCCCGCGATGGAACGCCGCGATTCTCCTGCTCGGCGTCAGCGAAATGCTCCTCGCCGCGATCACCCTCGTCGCCCGACTCCGCCTCCAGTCGGGCACCTATGCGGCCGTCATGATCGGCCGATCCGCGCTCGCGCTGGCCGGCGGCGTCGTGCTCGTCCTCAACGGCGCCGGCGCGGCGGGCATTGTCGCCGCCACCGCACTCGCCCAAGTCGCGATCACCGCCTTCGCCATCGCCCGCGATCCGCTGTGGCGCTCCGCCATCGCCGCGCCATCGAACCGCCAGGACCGATCCGACCTGGTTCGTCTTGGCCTGCCACTCATCGCCGGATCAGCGCTCGCGCTGGCCGCCGGAACGATCGACCGCGGGCTGGTCTCGGCGCATCTCGGGCTCGCCGCCGCGGGCCATTTCGCCGCCCCGGCCGAACTTGTCGCCAAGACGCTCGGGTTCGCGCTGATGGCGGTCAACCTCAGTGCCTACCCGATGCTCGTCCGCACCTACGAGCGCGATGGCCCCGCGGCGGCGGCGCGCGCGCTCGAGCGCAACCTCGCCGTCCTGCTCGCCGTCGCGCTGCCGATCCTAGTCACCATCTGCCTCCTAGCCCGTCCACTCGCCGCCGCGCTGCTCGACCCGGAGAGCCTCCCGCTCGCCCCCCGCCTGCTCCCCTGGCTTGCCGGCGCGGCGCTGCTGCGCCTGCTCGCAACATTCCACTTTAGCATCGCGATCCAACTCGCGCGGCGGATGAGCTTGCTGCTGGTCCCCGCTCGTCACCCTGGCGATCCTCATCCCCGGCGCGGCCCCGGTGATCGCTAGCGGCGGCCTCGAGGGCTTCACCATCCTGCTTTTCTCGGCGCAGGGCGGAGGGACGGTTGCCGCCTGGTTCCTGGCCCGCCGAGTCCTCCCCACCCGTCTGGTTACACCGGCAAACCTGCGGCTGCTCGCGGCAAGCGCGGTGCTGGCGCTGCTCCTCGCCCCGCTTCGCCCAGCATGAGCCGCTGGGCACCGATTGTTCCGCCGACCGGAACGAACACCGCGCCAAGCAATGTCGCTCCGCAGAACAGCGTCACCCCGTCACCGAGCCGAGGGTAATCCGCGACCTCGACCCAGCGTCGCCCCAGCGTCACGCCCTGGTAAATCGTCGCCCTTGATCCGACGCAACTTCCTTCGCCGATCACGATCCCGAGCGGATGCGGAAAGCGCACTCCGGGACCGATCCGCGCCTGCGCCGACACATGGCATCCGAACCGCGCGATCATCCGCCGCTCGATGAGCAGGGCGATCACCCGGCCCCACCGCCCGCGTGCAACCGCCCAGTGCGCCGCCCGATAATGACAGGCGAGCCCGAACCCCGGGCTCAGGAACCACGCGACCATCGCCTGCCTCACGCTCGGCCGTCTTCCGCAGGCAACCAGATCGGCACGCCACGCGCTCATGGTCCTGCCGCCGCCCGGCGGGCAGCATCATAAAACTCATGATGCGCCGCGATCACCGCGCGCGCGCTGAACGGGTCAAGCGCCTCGTCCGACGCCGCCCCCCCGGTCCGCCACGGCGCGCTATGGTCGATCGCGCCGCGCATCACCCCCGCCAAAGCCAGCGCGTCGCCCGGCCGGAACAGCGCGACGCAGCGCCCGATCGTCGCCACTTCGGGGATTCCCCCCGACGCCGCGGCGATGATCGATCGGCCATGCGCGACCCCTTCGACCAAGGTGCGCGGCAACGGTTCGGGCCATAGCGACGGGATCATCAGCACGTCGATCGAGCGCACGAAATCGGCCGCATCGGCCCAGCCGAGCCAGTCGATCCGCGGATCGTCGCTTTGCCCGCGCAGCCGCTTGGCATACGCATCGCGCCCGACCCCCGCGATGCGCAGCCGCCACGCATCGCGGCCGATGTACGGCAGCGCGTCGAGCAATGTCCCGATCCCCTTCTCGGCCTCGATTCGCCCCATGAAGCCGAACGTCAGCGGTCCCTCGGTTGGCCGCACCGACACGCGCTTCGGCCCCGGCACGACATTGAACAGGCTGCGTCCGCCGACCGCCTTGAACCGCCCCGCATCGCGGTGCGCCGCCAAAATGAAATCACTGTTCCCCGCGACCGCATCGACCAGCGCCGAAGCCGCGCGCGTCGGTCGCGTCACCAACTGGCAATCGATACAGCGCGACACGCACGGCTGTCCGTTCCGGAACAGTGCCGAGCGCGGGCAGATCAGGGCATAGTCGCGCAAGCTGTGCGCGAGCGGGAGCCCGCGCCGCTTGACCTCGAGCCAGATCGACGCGCCGAACCCGGTCAGCACATGGCTGTGCACCAGGTCGGGCCGAACCGTGTCGAGCAGCCGCCCAAACCTTGCCGCCGCCGCCCGGTTCCAGCGGTCACGCCAATGCCACAGCGCGCGCCGGCCGCTGCCCGGACGCGACCCGCCCCACGGCCAGTAATACTGGTCGATCGGTAGCCGGTGAACGATCACCCCGCGCTCGACCACGACCTGCTCCGCCGAACCCGCATCGAGCGTCGCGACATGCACCTCGACCCCGTCGCGGGCGAGTGCTTCGGCGAGCAGCGCGACCGAGGTCTCGGCGCCGCCGATGCGCTGCGGCGGATAAAGCGCGTTGACGATCAGCAACCTCATGCCGCCACCGCCCGCGGCACGTCCATCGCCGCGCATGCCCCGGCGAGCACCGCCGCCGAGCTCGCCCAGCGATAGTGGAGCGCGCGGTCGAACCCGGCGGCGATCCGCGCACTTCGCCAGCGCCCGTCATCGGCCAGCGCCGCCGCCATCAGCACCGCCAACCGGCTCTCCTCGTCGGGACCAAAATGCTCGGCCGCGCCGCCGCACACCTCGATCGCCGCACCGCAGTTGCTCGCCAGCACCGGGCACCCCGCCGCCATCGCCTCGAGTGGTGGTAGGCCACATCCCTCGTAGCGGCTCGGGAAAATCAGCGCCCGCGCCGAGCGCAGCAGTGCGCCGACCTCGGCATCGCTCAACCGTCCGGCAAAGATCGCGCGCGGATCGTCGCCGATCTGCGTTGGACCGAAAATCCGCCCCCGCAGCTCGCCGACGATCACCAACCGCACAGTGTCCCCGGCAATTCGGCGCAGGGCACGCATGACGAGCCCGAGATTCTTGTTCGCGCTCAGATTGCCGACGGTCAGGAAAAACGGCCGCGCGCCGAGTCCAAGGCGGAGCAGCACGCCCTCGTCGATCGGGCCGCGCAGATGATCGGCGCCATTGGGAGCGAGCACGATGTCGGCCAGCGCTATGCCGAGCACGGCCGCCAGCTCACGCCGCGAAAACTCCGACACGGTCGCGATCCGCGCCCGCCGCGCGAGCCCGCGCTCGAGCATTCGGTGCCCGAGCCCATAGCTGCGCGAGAAATACGCGGGAAAGCGATGCACCGCCGCGTCGTGCAGCACGACCAGCTGGCGCGGATGGAGCAGCGGCCCGCTCATCGCCAGCGACAGCGCGACCCCGTCGCGAGCGCCCCGCGCGAACGCCCATTGATCCCAGCCATGCCCGCCGCCGCGCCCGATCCAGCGCTGCGCGATGTGAGCGAGCCCGGCAGCGGGCGCCCCGGGCGGCGACAGCAGCACCATCCGGGGCCACCCGCCATCGCCCGCCAGCATGTCCAGCGCGCGGACGATTTCGCCGGCATAGCGCTGCACTCCACTTTGCGGCTGAGTCGCGAACCGCCCGTTGATGAACACCGTCATCGCCGCGCCGCCAGCCGCGCGTAGAGCGCCTCGGTTCGGTCGACCATGTCGGTATCGCGCACCGCTCGGGCGGCGCTGACCGCCGCCTTGCGAAGCCGTACGAGCCGCGTCGGATCGGCCAGCAAGGCCAGCAGTAGCGCGGGCAGCGCTTCGCTGCCGCACAGCTGTCCGCCGCCCTCGCCGAGCAGCTGGCGCGCGCCGGTGGCCATCGTCGCGATCACCGGCACCCCAACCGCGACCGCCTCGACCACGCCATGATCGACGGCACCGGCGCGGCCGGGAACGACAAGCAGGTCGATCCCGGCGATCCATTTTGTCGTCGAAATCCCTCGCAGCCACACGAAACGGTGTGCATGATCGCTCGCCGCAATCGCCTGGGCGGCCAGCACCGCCTGCTCGCCATCACCCAGGATCAACGCCCTGACATTGGATTGCCGCCGCATCGCGCCGAGCGCGGCGGCGACGAACAACAGCGGCGCAGCGTCCGGCGACAGTCGGCCGATGAAACCGATCCAGCAGTCGCCGTCGCGCGCGCCGAGCGCCTTGCGCGCCTCGCCGCGGGGCCTCGCCGTAACGGCCTGGTTCCCGTTGGCGATCAGGTGGCGCCGTTCGACGTCGATCCCGAGCCGACCGGCGTCGTCCCATTCGGCCGGGTTTGCCGCGACGAACGCGTCGGTTCGCGTTGCGCCAAGCAGCCGCTCGCCAAGCTCGATCAGCGACCGCGCCGCAACCCCGCGATCACGTCCGGCCGCTTCCAGCGCATGCGGTGAATAGACCAAGGCGGCCCCGCCAGTACCGGCCAGCCGGGCGACACTGCCGGCCTTTGCATGGTGGGCATGAAGAACCTCGAACGGACCGCGCTCGGCCAGCATCCGGCTGAGCGAACGCGCCGCCGCGACGTCGCGCCAGCTGGCGGCACGCTCGATCGGCAACGGCACCACCTCGGCGCGAATGTCGCACAAGGAATGACGGAACGCGCTGTCGGCACTGGTCGGCGAATAGATCAGGGTCAAATCGTGACCGCGCGTAGCCAGCGCCCGGGTCAACTCGACGACGTGCCGGCCGGTGTCTCCCACCGCCGCCTCGAGCACCTGGCACAGCCGCATTCCCTGACTCCCGATCGCCCCCGAACGGGGGCCAACCGAGCGCTTCATCAGGCACGAGCGACTCGAATTATGGGATAACGAGTGACGCTTGCCGTTCGTTTCGGCAAGCAGGAACATGGCGCTACCGTAACAATTCGGTAGTCGCGGGCCACGATCATTCAGCCTATTGAGCAACTGTGCCGGGGAGAACAAGGTGGGCGACCGCCGGCACACGACCGACCTTTCAACCGGCCCCGCAGATCGGCCGATCGTCGAGGCAGCGACCCGCTTCCTCCCGTGGATCGCCGCCGCTACCGCGACCTGTATCGGCGCGGCGGTCGCGCCCTCACCGGCATGGGCGCTGGCGGCTTTTGCGATCTTCGCCGGTTTCTGCCTGACACTCGCCCGCCACGCTCCTGCTTCCTTCCTCCTGCTCGCCCCGCTGCTCGTCCTGCGCCTGACCGAGCTTGGCTCGGGGGTGGCGATCGAATCGGGCGCGGCAATGGTCGAGACCGGCACGATCGGCGCACCGAGCGGCGCCTTCGCCCACCTGTGCCTGCTCAGCCTGCTCGTCATCCTCGCCGCGGCATGGCCGATCGAGCGGATGTGGCGAGCCACGAGCGAGTGCCTGTCGCAAGCCCGGCTCGACTGGACCGACTCTGCCCCGGCCCTCGCCATCGGGCTCGCGGCGCTGCTCGGCCTCGCCAGCATCATTCTGGCGTTCCTCGCGATCCGCCACGGCGTCCCGCTGATCGGCCACATCGACCGCTTCACCTACCTCGGCCAGCTCGAGGGCACTCCCTATCGCTCGATCATGATGAACCGCCCGGTGATCGCACCGCTGATCGGGGTGGTAATCGCCACCGCCCGAACCCGGCGCGTCGGCCTCGGCCTGCTCGGCTGGCTGCTCCTGATGTCGGTGCTGTTCGGAGAGAAGTTCACGTCGCTGCTGCTGATCATCGGTGGCGCGGCGGCGCCTTCGTTGCTCGTTCGGCTGGCGCGGCGCGGTCGGCTCCCGCTGCGGCCGCTGCTGCTCGGGCCGGGGATGTTCGCGCTCATCAGCCTGCCCGCGATGCTCCTCGCCTATGGCGCGACCGACGACAGCGGGGCGGCATGGCGGCGGCTTGGCGAGCGCGCCGCGGTCCAGGGCCAGCTGTGGTACTTGGCCGACCGCGCCGGTCCGCCGCGCGAGGTCGATGTCCCGGCCCTGCGCGCCGACCTTATCAGCTGGTTCCACCCCGCCGAGCAGCACGCCGAGCGCGTCGGACCGCGCTTCGGCCTCTACTATGTCATGGCGCGCTTTACTCCGACGCATCGGCTCAAGGCGGCCGAGCGCGGCGGCACCGGCTTCGTTTTCGCGCTCCATCCGTACCTGCTGCTCGCCGGTGGAGTCGTTGGCCTGTTGCTCGGCACCAGCATGATCATGCTGACGCAAGGGTGGGCGCTCGCGCTGCTTCTGCGCTCGCTGGTAACCGGGCGGTGGCTCGCCGCGCTCGCCTTCGCTCGGGTGATCAACAGCTGTTATGCCGGCATGGCGACAGGCTATTTGTGGAATATTTTCGGGGTTAAGACGCTGGCAACGTTCGCGCTCGGCCTGCTGCTGCTCAGCCTACCAAACCTGCGGACAATACTGGGTCGGATAAAACCGCTTAGCACCGCGCTCGGTATCACCTAATCTATTCACTTCGGACGATTCGCGCTGCTCGGAGCGGATCGAACAGGAGACTGTTCGACCATGTTGCAGCTGCCTTACGCCACCTATCGTGCCTTGCCTGTATCGCTAGCCGACTTGGCCTCGCCGACCGGCAAGCCGCGCCCAGCGGGCGACGCGGTCATCCGCCTGCTCGACGTGACGATCGCCGCGGTCGCGCTCTTCGTACTCGCGCCGATTATGCTCCTCGTCTCGCTGCTGATTGTCGCCGGCGACGGCGCCTCGCCGTTGTTCGTCCAGCAGCGCCTAGGCCGCGGCGGATCGGCCTTCGGCTGCCTCAAGTTCCGCACCATGATCCCCGACGCCGAACACCGCCTCGCGCTGCTGCTCGCCGGAAACACAGGCACACTCTGCCTGTGGCGACGCGACCAGAAGCTCGCCGGCGACCCGCGCATCACCCCGCTCGGTCACCTCCTGCGCATCGCCAGTATCGACGAGCTTCCCCAGCTCCTGAACGTCCTCGCGGGCCACATGAGCCTGGTCGGCCCGCGCCCGATCGTCGCCGCGGAGGTCGGCCGCTACGGCCGCCGCTTCGCAACCTATTGCGACCGCCGCCCGGGCATCACCGGGCTATGGCAAGTCACCGGACGCAGCCGCGCCGGCTACGACCGCCGCCTGGCGTGCGATCGGCTGTTCGCCCGCCGCCGCTCGGTCGCGCTCTACCTGCGCATCCTCGCCGCGACCGTGCCAGCCGTGATCTTCGCGCGCGGTGCCTGCTGAAGGGCCTTCCGCCCGGCGCTTGCGTCAGGCCGCTCGCCGGCGCAGTCTCGCGTATCAGTCTCAGGGGGACGCAGCTTGACCCAGATCCACGCCGACAATGATCTCGCCGCGCCGGTCCGCCCCGCGCCGAGCTGGTTCACCGCCGCCGCCGTCGCCGCGATCCTGTTCGAGCTATTCGGCTGCATCGCCTATGTCATGCAGGTCACCCAGGACCGCAGCCAGCTCCCCCTCGACGAGCGGATGATGTGGAATTACACCCCGTGGTGGATGGTCGCCGCCTACGCCGTTGCGGTGTGGGTCGGCCTCGCCGGAGCGGTCGGGCTGATTCTCCGCCGCCGCTGGTCGATCCCGGCGCTCGGCCTGTCCTTGCTCGCGGTGATCGTTCAGTTCGGCGGCATTTACGCCGTCCCGCGCCTCCGCCAGGTCACCCCGCCCTCGGCGCTGCTCGTCCCGCTCGGGATCATCGCCGCCGCCGCCGCGATCTACGCCCTGGCGCATCACGCCAATCACCGCGGCTGGCTTCGGTAAGCCGCGCTAAAAGGCAGGGGTGGTTGCGCTAAACCGTCCGCGCTAAAGCGTTCTCCATGTCGACCTTCACCCTCGATACCTCGACCAGTCGCGCGACCCCGACTCCGGTCCGCGGCAAGCGCACCACCGTCCCCGCGATCCGTGCGCGCAAGGTCGGCTTCACCACCGCCGACCCGATCGTGATGCTGACCGCCTACACGATGCGCATGGCGCAACTGCTCGACCCGCATTGCGACCTGCTGCTGGTCGGCGATAGCCTTGGCCAGGTGATCTACGGCCTCCCCTCGACCGTCCCGGTCACGCTCGAGATGATGTGCAACCACGGCGCGGCAGTGGTGCGCGGCAGCTGGCACGCACTGGTCGCGGTCGACATGCCGTTCGGCTCCTACGAAGGATCGCCCGAACAGGCGTTCGCCAGCGCCGCCCGCATCATGAAGGAAACCGGCTGCGCGGCGGTCAAGCTCGAGGGCGGCGAGGCGATGGCCGCGACGATCGACTTCCTCTCGAAGCGCGGCGTTCCCGTCATCGGCCATGTCGGCCTCACCCCGCAGGCGGTCAACCAGCTCGGCGGCTATGGCGCGCGCGGCCGCAGCGACACCGAAGCCGCCCATATTCTCGCCGACGCTCGCGCCGTCGCCGACGCCGGCGCCTTTTGCATCGTCGCCGAGGGCATCGTCGAACCGATCGCAGAGGAACTCACCGACGCGCTCGCAATCCCGGTCATCGGCATCGGTGCCTCGGCCCGCTGCGACGGCCAGGTGCTCGTCACTGAAGATATGCTCGGCCTGTTCGAACGCACCCCACGGTTCGTCAAACGCTACGACGACCTCGCGGCACGCGTCACCGCCGCCGCCGCGACTTACGCCGACGAGGTCAAGACGCGCGCCTTCCCGACCCCGGACCAGACTTACCGCCCCAAGCCCTGACGGGTGGTCCCCGCAGCCTCCCTTTGCCTTTGCGCGGTCGCCCCGCTAAGCCCCCCGCCATCTTGCGTTCATCTCGCGGCGGGAAAGGCAACGCGTCGTCGTTTCCCGTGCGACCACTGAGGATATCACTTGGCGATTGCCCCTGATCCGAGCGAAACCTTCGCCCGCGAAGTCGACGAGAACCTCCGCCGCGACCGGGTTCGTGACACCGCTCGCGCTTATGGCAAATGGGTCATCGCGGGGGTTATCCTGCTGCTGATCGCGATCGGCGCATTTCTCGCGTGGCGCGACTATCAGGCCAAGCAGGCCGCCGCCGACAGCGAGGCGCTGGCCTTGGCAATCGACGATATCGGCAATGGCAACGTTGGCGCGGTGCGAAGCCGGCTTGCCCCGCTGAAGGACGCCCGCGGCGACGCGATCAGCGTCTCGGCGAAGCTGACCGATGCCGCGTTCGCGCTCCAGCAGAACGACCGGCCCAAGGCGCTCGCCGGTTATAAAGCCGTGGCCGAAGACAGCGGTATCGCCCAGCCGTGGCGCGACCTCGCCACCGTCCGCCAGACCGCACTCGAATATGACGCCCTCCAGCCACAGGCAGTGATCGACCGCCTCGCCCCGCTCGCCAAGCCCGGCAATCCGTGGTTCGGCAGTGCCGGCGAAATGACCGCGCTCGCGCTGCTCAAGGCCGGACGCAAGAGCGAGGCCGGCCGGCTGTTCGCCGCCATCGCTGGCGACAAGGCCGTCCCCGACACGATCCGCGGCCGCGCCGTCCAGATGGCCGGCTCGCTTGGGGTCGACGCAAGCGCTTCCCTGCCAACCCCGTGAGGCGAACCTCCGTCGCCTCTGCCGCCGCCCAGTAAGGACTAATCGATGAACCGTTCCCGTTCCCTGACCGCGGTGCTGATGATCGGCATGGCGCTCGCCGGCTGCAACACGATCCGCAAGGGCAAGTCCAAGACCCCGGTGCTCGGCGAGCGCGTGGCGGTCCTCGCCAGCGAACTCAACATCACCGTCGACCCGGCCACCGCAGCGATTCCGATGGCCCTTCCGGCAGCGCAGGTGAACGCCGACTGGAGCCAGCCCGGCGGCGCGCCGAACAAGGCGCCCGGCCACCTCGCGCTCGGCAAGCTGCTCGGCCAGGCATGGAACGTGTCGGTCGGCGCCGGATCGGCCAAGGGCGCGCGCCTCGCCGCCTCGCCGGTCGTCACGGGCGGCAAGCTCTACACCATCGACACCCAGTCGACCGTCCGCGCATTCGACGCCAGCACCGGCGCGACGCTTTGGGCGACCCAGTTCGGCACCGAGAAGCGTGGCGGCTCGTCGTTGTTCGGTGGCGGCGTCGCGGTCGACGGCGGGCGCGTGTTCGCCACCAACGGTCTCGGCTTCGTCGCGGCGCTCGACGCCGGCAATGGCGGCAAGATCTGGCAGAAGCGCCTCGGCGGCCCGCTGCGCGGCGCCCCGAGCGTGTTCGGCGGCTCGCTCTACGCGATGAGCCAGGACAATCAGGTCTACAGCCTCAAGCAGGAGGACGGCTCGACCAACTGGTCGAACGCCGCCGCGCTCGAAATCGCCGGAATTTTCGGCGCCTCGTCGCCGGCGATCGGGCAGGGCACGGTTGTCGCCGGCTTCTCGTCGGGCGAACTCAACGCCTATCGCTACGAAAATGGCCGCATGGTGTGGCAGGACACGCTCTCCCGCACCTCTATCCGCACCAGCGTGTCGAGCCTTGCCGACATTGACGCCAGCCCGGTGATCGATAACGGCCAGGTGTTCGCGCTTGGCCAGGGCGGGCGGATGGTCGCGCTCGACCTCGTCAGCGGTCAGCGGCTGTGGGAATTGAACCTTGCCGGCATCGCGACTCCGTGTGTCGTCGGCGACTGGGTGTTCATCGTCACCGACGAAGCCAAGGTCGTTGCCATCGCCCGCTCGACCGGCAAGGTTCGCTGGATCGCGCAGCTCCCGCGCTATCACCGGATGAAAGCTAAGTCCGGCCCGATCAGCTACAAGGGCCCGATCCTCGCCGGCGAACGGCTGATCCTCACTGGGTCGAACGGCACGCTGATCAACATCAACCCGGCCAACGGATCATTCCAGAACCAGACCAACGCCGGCGGCACGATCAGCCTGTCGCCGATCGTCGCCAACCAGACGCTCTACATCCTGACCGATTCGGGCCGCCTCGCGGCGTATCGTTGATCTTAGCCGGCACCGTTCTTCAACACAGGATTTGACCCCTGCCCCGGCAACGGGCAGGGGCAACTCATGCCGCTTCCTACCGTCGCGATCGTCGGCCGGCCTAACGTCGGCAAATCGACCCTGTTTAACCGCCTCGTCGGCAAGCGCGTCGCGCTGGTCGACGACCGCCCCGGCGTGACTCGCGACCGGCGCGAGGGCGAGGGCCAGTTGATGGGCCTCGAATTCCGCGTCATCGACACCGCCGGTTACGAGGACGAGGACCCGGTCAGCCTCCCCGGCCGGATGCGCCAGCAAACCGAGGCGGCGGTGATCGACGCCGACGTCGCGCTGTTCCTGATCGATGCGCGCGAGGGGCTGACCAGCCTCGACGAGGAAATCGGCCGCTGGCTGCGCGCCCAAGATACGCCGGTGATCGTCGCCGCCAACAAGGCCGAAGGCCGCGGCGCCGAGGCCGAGCGGCTCGGCGCCTACAAGCTCGGCCTCGGTGACCCGCTCGCGCTCAGCGCCGAGCATGGCGAAGGCATGGCCGACCTGTTCGACGCGCTGCGTCCCCACGTCGAGCGCGAGGCGGTCGAGGGCGCGGAAGAAGAAGCCTACGACCCGTGGCCCGAGGGCGGCCCGCTCAAGCTCGCCATCGTCGGCCGTCCCAACGCCGGCAAATCGACCCTCGTCAACCGCATCCTCGGCGAGGAGCGCATGATCACCGGTCCCGAGGCCGGGATCACCCGCGACTCGATCACCACCGACTATCAATGGACCGACGACGACGGCGTCGAGCGTCCCGTCCGGCTCGTCGATACCGCTGGCCTGCGCAAGCGCGCCAAGATCGACGACAAGCTCGAGTGGCTCTCGACCCAGGACACGAAGCGCGCGATCGACCATGCCGAGGTCGTCGTCCTGCTTCTCGACGCGACGCGTGGGCTAGAAGCGCAGGACCTGCGCATCGCCGATTCGGTCGAGGAAGAAGGCCGTGCCCTCATCATCGCACTCAACAAGTGGGACGTCGCCGACCATGCCTCGTCGTTGTTTAATGGCGTCAAGACGGCACTCGAGGACGGGCTGTCGCAGCTGAAGGGCGTCACCCTGCTGACCGTTTCGGCCAAGTCGGGCAAGGGCATCGACACACTGTTCAAAGCGGCGTTCGAGCTGCGCGACTCATGGTCGCGGCGGGTCGGCACCGGCGAACTCAACCGCTGGTTCGAGAAAGCGGTCGACACCAATCCGCCCCCGGCGCCCGGCGGCAAGCGGATCAAGCTGCGCTACATCACCCAGGTCAAATCGCGCCCGCCGAGCTTCGTCATCTTCGGCAGCCGGGTCGATCAACTGCCCGACAGCTACCAGCGCTACCTCGTCAACTCGATGCGCCGCGACCTTAAATTAGGTCCAGTTCCGTTGCGGTTGACGATGCGCGCGACCAAAAATCCCTTTGATCCGGCGAAGAATGCCGGTCGGCAATAACCAGCCCTTTACTCTTTCGGGGCTATGATAGGCGCCAGTAAAGCCCCGCGTCCCGGGGTGAGGAGCCGCCGTGACCGACGACCAACTTGACCTCGTCGACTGGAACTACTTCGAAAAGAGCCGAGCAGAACTCGGCCCGGGGTTCATCCGCATCCTCAACTATTTCCGCGAGGACGGGGTCAAAAGCCTCGCCCAGATCGAAACCGCGATGCACGAGGCCAACACCGCCGCGCTCGTCCTTCCCGCGCACACGCTCAAGGGTGAAGCGCGGATGTTCGGCGCCGAAAAACTGGCCGAAGTCGCCGAGACGATCGAGGCGACCGCGCGCAGTTGCGTCGAAACCCACCGCTTCCCCGACGAACTCGTCCCCGACGTCGTTCGCCTGCGCAAGCTGTTCGATTCGACCGTCGACCTGTTCGACAAGGCGACCAACCCGCTGCTCACCCGCACCCGCTCCCAAGGCGCGTTCGGCCGCAAGTCCGCCGCCAACAACCAGAGTTTCGGCCGAATTTAGGCTCGCCTAGAGCCAGCTCGTGATTTGCTCGAGCGGCTTCTTGCGCAGCGCGTAATCAGGCACGACCGCATCGCCTGCGGGCAACCCTGTGACGATCACCATCACCGCCTTCTCGTCCGCCGGCCGCTCGCACAGGGTGCGCAGGAACCCCATCGGCGAGGGCGTATGCGTCAGCGTCGCCAGCCCGGCGCGATGAAGGCAGGCGAGCATCAGCCCGCAGGCAATGCCGACGCTCTCGGTGACATAATAATTCTGCTTCGACTCGCCCGGCTCGATTCCCCCGCGCCGCTGCCCGAACACCACGATCAGATAGGGCGCGACCTCGAGGAACCCCTTGTCGGGATCGGTCCCGAGCGGCGCCAGCGCGGCGAGCCACTCGGCCCCCGCCTTGCCGGCATAGAAGGCCGCCTCCTCCTTCTCCGCCTCGACCCGGATGCGGGCCTTCAGCTTGGGCAAGGTTACGACCGCGAAGTGCCATGGCTGGTGATTGGCCCCCGAGGGCGTGGGCCCGGCGGCGGGGAGCGCCGCATAGGGCGAATGCGGAACGTTCGTCAGGCGAGCGCCCCATCCGCGCCCATCAATTTGGGCAAGAACCCCTCATGCGCGGCGCGGAGATCGGCGAGAGGGATGTCTGCGCTATTGAAACGCACCGAATTTCCACTCGTCCTGCCCAG
>JBKJMA010000203.1:0-6679 GCA_046596505.1 Sphingomicrobium sp. | reverse complement strand
GTCGGGTCCATGACCTGGCCGGCGACGTCTGCGGCCATTACCTTGCCCGGCAGGACGTGGAGCAGCAGGATCGCGGTCAGCTTGTCCTTGTTCTCGGGCTTGACCAGGGTTTCGACGGTGCCGGCGGGCAGCGCGGCGAACGCGTCGTCCGAAGGAGCAAAGACCGTGAACGGGCCCGCGCCCTTCAGCGTATCGACGAGACCGGCTGCCGTAACAGCGGCAACCAGGGTGGTGAACGAGCCGGCGGCTACGGCCGTATCGACGATGTCATGAGTTGAATCGGTCATTTTTTGGTCCTTCAGGGGGGGCAGGTCGCTAACGCTGGAAACAATGCCGCAAAGGCCCGCGCATGGCGGACATCACAGAGCATGACTAATCCAGATAGAGACGTGACCGTCAGCGAGCAGCGATTAAGCCGCGAAAACCCACTCCCATGGACGGGTATCACGCTCAATACGGGCTTTGAGGCACCTTGAACTCGGGTGCCCCCGACCCACCCCCGAAAGGCCGGATGGCGAAGCGGCCGCCCACCAAAGTGTGGACATCGGCGTTTGATAAATCAATCGGCCAGCAAAAAGGGGCCGGCGACTGTGCCGACCCCATGAACTTGCATTTCCGTTAGAGATTTAATGCGTGCGATTTGTCGAGCGGGCGCTCGCCCACTGCTTTTGAGTCGCGATCCAAGTATCCCTGGCGGCGAACCATGCCGCGCGCTGTTCGGCCCATTGCTGGGGAGACAGTGACTTCCGGTCCACGAGCCACTGATCGCGCATGGCTTGCCATGATTTCCGGTCCACCTTGAAGGTGTCACGCCAGGACTCCATGTCATTCTTTAAAGCCTCGCGGATACGGGCGTCGGTCCCCTTCGGCAGAACAGTACCACTTCGAGCGGCCTTGGCGATCGCCAGGGCGTCGGCCCGGTGCTGCTGCGCCTCGGCTTGATATTCCGTCGGGGTCAGGTGCTGCTGGGCGGCGAAATCACGGCCGAATTGGCCGCGCTGTGAAGCGATGTCGCCGGCTCGACCGGAGGCGCCCATTCCGCCCATTTGCCCGGGAGGTGAGATCGGCGGGCCGGCACCCATGCTCTGTCCCATGGCGCTCATGCCGCCACCCATGCCGCCACTGCCGCCAGCGTGCTGCGCAGTGGCCGCAGTAGCAAAAGCAATGATGGCGAAACCGCAAGCTGCGGTTAAAAAGGGTTTACGCATAGTTTGTAACCTCCTGTGAAATATAACTAAACAAGCTAGTAATACCACGTCTTCTGGTTCGTTGAAAGTTTAGCCGGCGTTGGGATGTAAAACGACCTTTCGTCTACTTGCCACCAATTGCATACGCCGCCGAATATCCTGTCCTACAATCCGTCCATTGTGCCATGACTGAAATGGCTGTTTCTCAATCCTGATGCTGTACTGCCGCTTCGGCGAAACCGACCGCTGCGTGGTGCACGTCACCGCGAACATTCGGAACATTCGCGTCGGCAGGCAGCCGCAACCGCGACTGCCCACTTCGTCGTTTATCGCGTCGTTACCGTCGCGGTGGTATGGACCGTGTGGCGGGTCGGGTGGCGGTGAGTGTGGCGGTATGTCGATTTTCGTACCACGCGCTTGCGCGCCGGGGCGGCGGTGGCGGCATTGTCAGTGGTGGTGGTGCTGACCGTCGTCGTGGTGGGAGCGGCGGCGGGGACAGGCGTCTGGATGATCACCGGCGGCGCGGCGCGAGCGGCGGCGGCGTCGGCCTGGGCGCGCGCGGCGGCGGCCTGTGCATCGGCGGCGCGAGCATTGGCGGCAGACGCCTGTGCCTGCGCGGCTTCGGTCGCCGAGCGCTGGTCGTTGGCACGAGCACGCTGCGAAGCGACGAGTGCTTGGTCGGCGAGCTCGGACGCTCGCGTGGCGTCGCGTACTGCCTCGACCTTGGCGTGATGGTTAAGCTCGTCCTGCGCGATATGCAGCGCGCGGACCGCCTCGGCATGGAGCCGAGGGGCATCGCCCGCCGCGCCAACGATGTTGACCGCGTCGATCTTGGCCTGCGCTGCGGCGATTGCCTTGCGCGCCTGATCGGTCTTGCCCTCGGCAAAGGCGGCGGTGGGCAGCGCGAGGCAAGTTGACGCGGCGATCGAAAGCGCAAGCAGTTGTGTGCGGGTCATGGGACTTCTCCAGTGTCAGTGAATGCGGTCAACGGTTCGCTCGACCGGCTCGTTCCGTTCCCGCCATTTCGGCAGCGGAGGGAGCACATGCGACCGACCGAGCAACTTCGCGACAAGCAGCTCGTTGATCGGCAACACAAACTTCGCAAGGAACGAGACGATGGGTGAATTCACCGACAAGATCAAAGGCGCCGTCAACAATGCTGTCGGCAACGCCAAGCAGGAATCGGACAATCCCGAGACCCGCGCCGAGGGCGAGCGCCAGGAACTGAAAGGCGACGTCCAGAAAACCAAGGGCAAGATCAAGGGCGTCATCAACGACCTGTAAGCGCCGGATATGCATGGGCCGCCTCCGCGCATGAGGCGGCCCTTTCCTTGCGCGAACCGCGCTTGTACCGCTGGCATATGAAAGCTCTCCTCAGCCTTGCCCCCGGCGGTCCGGAAACGCTCCGCCTCGACGACCTTCCCGAACCCGAGGCCGGCCCCGGCCAGCTCAAGGTTCGCGTCCACGCCGCCGCGATCAACTACCCCGACGTGCTGATCATCGAGGACAGGTACCAGTTGCGTCCCCCGCGCCCGTTCGCGCCGGGGGGCGAGATCGCCGGCGAGGTCAGCGCGGTTGGCGCAGGCGTCGAAGGCTGGTTGGTCGGCGACCGGCTGATTGCGGTGCCGGGCTATGGCGGGCTGGCCCAATCGGTCGTGATCCCGGCGACCTCCGCGTTTCGCCTGCCCGCCAGCCGCAGCTTCGTCGACGGCGCCGCGCTGCTGCTGACCTACGCCACCTCGATCCATGCGCTTTATGATCGCGGCCACCTCGAAGCGGGCCAGACCCTGCTGGTCCTCGGCGCGGCCGGCGGGGTCGGGCTTGCCGCGATCGAGCTTGGCAAGGCGCGCGGCGCGCGGGTGATCGCCGCCGTGTCGAGCGAGGAGAAGGCCGCCGCCGCGACGAAGGCCGGCGCCGATGCAACGCTCGTCTATCCGCGCGGCCCGTTCGACCGTGACGGGCAGAAGGCGCTGTCTGAACTATTCAAGGCCGCTGTCGGTCCGAAGGGCGCTGACGTGATTTACGACCCGGTCGGCGGCGATTATGCCGAGCCGGCGTTGCGCGCGATCGCGTGGGGAGGGCGTTACCTCGTCGTCGGCTTCCCCGCGGGCATCCCGAAGCTGCCGCTGAACCTGACCCTGCTCAAGAGCTGCGACGTGTGCGGCGTGTTCTGGGGCGCGTTCGCCGCGCGCGATCCCGCCGCCAACGCCGCTCATGTCGAGACACTGTTCCGGCTGTGGGACGAAGGCAGGATCGCGCCGGTCGTGAGCGCGACCTATCCGCTCGAACGCGGCGGCGAGGCGATCGCCGCGCTCGCCTCGCGCTCGGTCGTTGGCAAGCTTGTGGTGACGCTGGACTAGCGGCGCGCGCACTCCTATCTCGCGGGGAAGAGAGAAAGGCGCCGCATGACCACCTTCAATGATCGCGAACAGGCGTTCGAGGCGAAGTACGCCCGGGATGAGGAGATGGCGTTCCGCATTCTCGCGCGCCGCAACCGGCTGCTCGGTGAATGGGCAGCGCGGCTGATGGGGCTGACCGAGGTCGAGGGCGAAGCCTATGCAAAGGAGGTCATCCGCACCGAGTTCGAAGAAGCCGGCGACGAGGACGTCATTCGCAAGCTGCTCGGCGACCTGACCGCCGCAGGGATCGAGACCGACGACGCGAAGATCCGCGAGGCGCTGGCGCACAAGGCGGTCGACGCGCGCCGACAGCTGATGGAATCGAAGAGCTGATCATGGCGATGACCGCGACCGAGATCGAGGCGCTGATCGTCGCGGCCATTCCCGACGCGGCAGTGGAGATCACCGACCTGCGCGGGGACGGCGATCATTATGCCGCGAAAGTCGTGTCAGCGAGCTTCGCGGGCATGAATCGGGTTCGCCAGCACCAAGCCGTTTACGCCGCGCTGGGGGGGCGCATGGGGGGCGAACTTCACGCCTTGCAACTGACAACCGCCATTCCTTCCGGAGATCATCAATGAGCGACCCCGCAACTGCCCGCATCGACGAGCTGGTCAAGGGCAACGACGTCCTGCTGTTCATGAAAGGCACACCGCTGTTCCCGCAGTGTGGCTTCTCGAGTCGTGCGATCAAGATCCTCGATCATCTCGAGGTGCCGTTCGAGACTGTCGACGTGTTGCAGGACCAGGAGATTCGGCAGGGGATCAAGGCCTATTCCGACTGGCCGACGGTTCCGCAGCTCTACGTCCACGGCGAATTCGTCGGTGGATCGGACATCATGATGGAAATGTTCGAGAACGGTGAACTTAAACAACTGGTCGACGCCGCGCCTGACGTGGCCTGATCCCGGCCGATCGGGCTGTGAAGTCACGACGCGTGGCCGCAACGAAAAAGGGACGGTGTCGCGGGACCAGAAACCGCTGCACCGTCCCTTTATGTGGTCGTGGAACCAAGTGGACAGTCGTTACTTTGCACGGGCCGTGCCAATTATGGAGAATATCGGAAATCCGCCACTTATCGTGCACCAGGCAATGCAAACCACGATCGAGCCGTAAAATATTCCGACGATTTTCGGTCGTGTCGGGACATTTGCTAGTATTGGGCCGAGCATGACCCAGCGTCTCTATGCCGACCTCACCCAGAGCTGGTCCGAAAAGGGCGGCGGGGTGCGTGTCTATCTCAATCGAAAGCGGCGCTACATTCTGGAACAAGCCGATGATCGCCACCTGCTGATCATCCCTGGCGCCGAAGATGCGGTGGTCGAGGAGGGACGAGCGATTACCGTCACGCTCCGCTCGCCGCATGTGCCGGGTAATCCTAACTACCGTCTGCTGTTGCGCAACGGCGCGGTCCGCGCGGCGCTCGAGCGGTTCCGGCCCAATCTCATCGAATGCGAGGATGCGTATAACCTGCCATGGGCGGCGATCGCGCATCGCAAGCGTTTTCCGGAGACCGCGCTGGTCGCTTCGTTCATGACCGACTTTCCGACCGCTTACGCCTCGCGAATTGGCGAGTGGCTCGGCGGCCAGTGGCTCGGGACGGCGTCGGCGCAGATCGCCTATCATTATGTCGCAGCGCTCTATCGCCGGTTCGATCGCGTGGTGGCGCTCAGCGAGCATGGCGGGGCGGACAAGTTGCGCGCGATCGGCGTCGAGCGGGTCAGCGTCGCGCCGCTGGGGGTCGACATCGACGATTTCTCGCCCGACCGGCGCGACGAGGCGCTGCGGCGAGAAGCGGGCGCGGGGCCGGGCCAGCCGCTGCTGATCTACGTCGGACGGCTCGACCGCGAGAAGCGCCCCGAAACGGTAGTCGAGGCGTTTCGTCAGCTTCCGTCAAAGCTGGGCGCGCGGCTTGTCCTGGTTGGCGCGGGTCCGCTGATCGAGCAGTTCGCCGATGAGCCGGGCGTGCTGTGCACCGGCTTCATCACCGATCGCGGCTTGCTTTCGCGCTGGCTGGCGAGCGCTGACCTGTATGTGTCGGGCATGGCCGACGAGACGTTCGGCATCTCGGTTATCGAGGCGCAGGCCTCGGGCTTGCCTGTCGCCGGGGTCGCGGCAGGGGCGATGATCGACCGGGTTCCGGCGGCGCTCGGGCGGCTCGGGCCGGTCGACGATCCAGCCGCGATGGCTGCTAATATCCGCGCGCTGCTCGGGGATTCCGGACTGACCGAGATGGCGCGCGCCGCACGCGAACATGCCGCCGGGCTCGGCTGGGACACGGCGATGAAGCGCTTGTTCGAGGAAGTATTTCCGGCAGCATTCGCCTATCGTCGCGAGGCGATGTCAAAGGCTGCCAAGCGAGGAAAGTGAGCGCGCCGGTGAATCCCCCCGACCTTTCCGACCAGCCCTACGCGCGGATCGATCAGATCGAGCCCGGCGTGGCGCGGTTGCTGGCGCATAATCCGTCGGCGTTCACCTACACGGGCACGCAGAGCTACCTTGTCGGTGAAACGGAAGTCGTCGTCATCGACCCCGGACCCGACCTTCCCGCGCACATCGACGCGCTGGTCGAGGCGATCGGCGGCCGGCCGGTCGTCGCCATCGCCTGCACCCACACCCACCGTGACCATAGCCCGGCCGCCGCCGCGCTGAAGGCTGCGACCGGCGCGCCGATCATCGGTTGCGCGGCGCTTGCGCTCAACACGGTCGGGCCGCGCGCCGATGCCAGTTTCGACTTCGGCTATGCGCCCGACCGGGTGCTGGGCGACGGTGAGGCGATCGAGGTCGACGGCCGCCGGCTGGTCGCGGTCGCCACGCCGGGGCACACCTCGAACCACCTCTGCTATGAGTTTGGCGATGTGCTGTTCACCGGCGATCATGTCATGGGCTGGTCGACCACCGTCGTCGTCCCGCCCGACGGCGACATGGCGGACTATATGGCGAGCCTCGACAAGCTGCGACACCGCAAGGACCGGGTGTTCTATCCCGCGCATGGCCCGGCGGTGACCAAGCCGCAGCAGCTCGTGCGCGGGATGATCGGCCATCGAATGCAGCGCGAGAAGCAGATCCTGCGACTGCTCGGCGAGGGGCGGGA
>JBKJMA010000178.1:0-9863 GCA_046596505.1 Sphingomicrobium sp. | reverse complement strand
GTCTTGGCCATGATGATCGCCAGATACTGGTCTTCGCCGGTGTCGAGGCGGCGCTGGGCGGTGAGCTGATCGACTTCGCCCTCGGCGATCACGGCCGAAGCGTGGCTGAGAATCTTGAGCACTTTCAGGCTGCCGTCCTCGACCATCAATTCGAACGCGCGGCTGAACAGGAAATCGCCGACCAGGACGCTTGCCGGATTGCCCCAGATAAGGTTGGCGGCAGTCTTGCCGCGGCGCATGTCCGATCCGTCGACGACATCGTCGTGAAGCAAAGTCGCGGTATGAATGAACTCGACTGCGGCGGCGAGCTTGTGGTGGCGCGTGCCGGGGTAATCGAGGAGCGCGGCGCTGGCGAGGGTCAGCATCGGCCGCATCCGCTTGCCACCGCCGGCGATTAGGTGGCCGGCAAGCTCGGGGATCAGCGCGACCTTCGACTGCATGCGGTCGAGGATGACCGCGTTGACCGCGTGCATCGGCTCGGCGGTGAGGGCGAGCAGCGGGGCGAGGCTGGGCGCACGTCGGTCGGCAAGGGTCGAGACGGTGGCGGTCACGCTGCGCAATTAGAAGGGCGCAGCGGAGAGGGCAAGGTCGTTGGTCGAATGGCCGATTGAAAGCAGGCCGGGCGCGGCTTACGTACTGTTCTCTCAAGCCATTCAGGGGTCTCACATGACTGCACTTCGCCGCTTCGGTCTTCTCGCTCCCCTCGGCGCGCTCAGCCTGTCAGGCTGCGGGCTCAACTCGATCCCGACCGCGGAAGAGAATGTCAACGCCAAGTGGGGCCAGGTGCAGAGCGAGTATCAGCGCCGGTCCGACCTCATCCCGAACCTCGTTTCGACGGTGAAGGGCTATGCCAAGCAGGAATCGACCGTGCTGATCGAGGTGACGCAAGCGCGTGCCGCCGCGGGATCGATCAGGCTCAGTGCCGACGATCTTAGCGACCCGGCCAAGGTCAAGGCGTTCAACGACGCTCAGAACCGGGTTTCCGCGGCGATCATCCCGCTGCAGCGATTGCAGGAGGCCTATCCCGACCTCAAGTCGAATGCCAACTTCCTGACCCTGCAGAGCCAGATCGAGGGGACCGAGAATTCGATCCTCGTCAGCCGCAAGGATTATAACGAGGCGGTGCAGGCCTATAACACCCGCATCCGGACCTTCCCCGACGCGATCGGCGCGAAGATCTTCTACGGTGCCAAGGCCAAGTCGATGTTCGAGGCCTCGTCTGGCTCGCAGGCCGCGCCCAAGGTCGATTTCGGCAACAACGGCTAGGGCGGATGATCCGCTTCCTCGCGGCGCTGTGGCTGGCGCTCGTCGCCGCGCCACTCGCCGCCCAAACCTTCCCCCCGCTGACGGGGCGCGTGGTCGATAACGCGCATCTGCTGAGCGTGTCGCAAACGATGGACATTACGTCGAAACTCGCCGCGCTCGAGGCGGGGAGCGGGCGGCAATTGGTGGTGGCAACGGTGCCGAGCCTCGAGGGGCGTCCGATCGAGGATTACGGTTATCGGCTGGGGCGGACTTGGGCGATCGGGCAGAAGGGAAGGGACGACGGGGTGATCCTGCTCGTCGCGCCCGCCGAGCGGAAAGTGCGGATTGAGACGGGCTATGGCGCGCGGGTGTTCGTCACCGACGCGGTGTCGAGCGTCATTATCCGCGAGGCGATCCTGCCGAAATTCAAGGCGGGCGACATGGGCGGCGGGGTGGTCGCGGGGACCGACCAGCTGGTGCAGTTCATGTCGCTTCCGGCAGCCGAGATGCAGAAGCGCGCGGCGGCAATCGGGGTTAGCGAGAAGAGTCGCGCGAGCGCGCGGCCGGGCCTTGTCCCGATCATCTTCTGGATCATCATCATCCTGTTCGTGATCATGCCGCTGGTGCGCCGCGCGGGCGGCAAGCGCTTTGGTCGTGGCGGCGTGGCGCCCGTGATCCTGTGGGGTCCGGGGCTCGGCGGTGGCGGTGGCGGCTCGAGCTGGGGCGGTGGTGGCGGCTGGGGCGGCGGCGGTGGCGGCGGCTTCTCGGGCGGTGGCGGATCGTTCGGCGGCGGCGGATCGTCGGGGGGATGGTGATGATCAAGCTGACCGAGGTGGACCGCGCGATGATCGGCGCGGCGATTACCGCGGCCGAAATCAAGAGCGACGGCGAAATCGTCGCGGCTGCGACCCCGGTGAGCGACGCCTATCATGATGTCGCGCTGCACTGGGCGGTGGCGTTGCTGATCGCGGTGCTGGCGTGGTTCGCGGCATTTCCGGAGGCGCTCGACCGGGTCGACGCATTGCTTTTTGGCGGCTGGCGCGTGTCGGCGGGGCCGCACGAACTGCTGACCTTGCTGATGGTGCTGGCGGTACTCGCCTTCACGGTCGTGCTGTTGGTGCTGCGCATTCCGGCCCTGCGGCTCGCACTGACCCCAGGCGCGACCAAGCAGCGGCGGGTGCGGCGGCGCGCGATCATGGTGTTCAAGGCGGGGGCCGAACGGCGGACGATCGGGCGGACGGGGATATTAATCTACCTGTCGCTGGCCGAGCACCGCGCCGAAATCGTCGCCGACGAGGCGCTGCACAAGGTCACGAACGAAGATGTGTGGGGCGAGGCGATGGCGGCGCTGGTTGCGGAACTGCGCGCGGGTCGCCCGGCCGAGGGGCTGGTCGCCGCGATCGGGATCATTGGCGAGGTGCTCGCTACTCATTTCCCCAAGACCGACGCCGACACCAACGAGATTCCGGACCGGCTGGTCGAATTGTGAGCTTGCCCGACGACGCTCCCGAAGACTGGGATGCGCCGCTCGAGACGATGTGGGCGGGGCGGTTCGTCACCGCCCAGCGGCGCGGAAGGTGGGAGTTTGCCGGGCGATCACGCGGGATCCGCGCGGCGGTGATCCTCGCCGAGGTCGACGGGTCGGTGATCCTGGTCGAGCAATATCGCGTGCCGCTCGGCGGCAAGTGCCTCGAGCTTCCCGCCGGGCTGATCGGTGACGATAACGGGGGCGAGACGGTCGAGGCCGCAGCGATCCGCGAGCTTGAGGAAGAGACTGGCTACCGCGCCGAGCGGGTCGAATTGCTCGGTGAATATTATTCGTCGCCGGGGATGCTGTCGGAGAGCTTCACCCTCGTTCGCGCCCACGGGCTGACCAAGGTCGGCGGGGGTGGGGGCACCAAGGAGGAGGGGATCACCGTTCGCCTCGTCCCGCGCGGGGATCTGCCTCGGTTCATCGCGGAGCGCCGCGCAGCGGGCGTGGCGATGGACGTCAAGCTGCTGGCGCTGCTGAACTATTAGAGGCGGGCGCGCTCGGCCTGGGTCCAGGCGAGGTCGGCCAGCCCTTCGAGCTTGGCGACAGTCTCCAGCGCGTGCTCTGACGAGGCGTTGCCGCGCGTCAGTCGGCCCTTGATGCCGTGGATGATCGCGGCGAGGCGGAACATCACGAACACCATGAGGTAGTCGAGGTCGGGGAGGTAGTCGCGTCCGGTGCGCCGGCAATAGGCGGCGATATATTCATCCTCGGACGGAATGCCGAGGGTGCTGAAGTCGACCCCGGCGATGCCGGTGAACAGCTCGACCGGCATGCGGTACATCATCAGATGATAGACAAAGTCGGCGACCGGATCGCCGAGCGTCGACAATTCCCAGTCTAGCACGGCGAGGACGCGCGGTTCGGCGGGGGCAAAGATCATGTTGTCGCAGCGATAGTCGCCATGAACGACGCGGACCTCGCCGCGGTCGGGGGGGAGGTTGGCGCGAAGCCATTCGACCAGCCGGTCCATCGCCGGAACCCGTCCGGCCTCGGCGTCACCTTCGTATTGCTTCGACCAGCGCGCCACCTGCCGCTCGACGAAGCTTCCGGGGCGGCCATAGTCGCCAAGGCCGATCGCCGCAGGATCGCAACTGTGAAGCTGGGCGATGGTGGCGTTCATCGCGTCGAAGTGCGCCGCGCGGTCGGCGGTCGACAGTCCGGGGAAGGTCGCGTCCCAGATGATCCGGCCCTCGACCATGTCCATTACGAAGAAGGGGGTGCCAGGGATGGCCTCGTCGTCGCACAGGCCGTAGATGTGGGGGACGGGGAAACCCGTCGCGCCGAGCGCCGACATCACCCGCGCCTCGCGTTCGACCGCGTGCGCGCCGGGGAGCAATTTGCCCGGCGGCTTGCGGCGCAGGACGTAGGATCGGCTGGGCGTATCGAGGCGATAGGTCGGGTTCGACTGGCCACCGGCGAACTGGCTTACACTCAGCGGACCGGCGAATTCGGGGACATTGGTTTTCATCCATGCGGCCAGCGCCGCCTCGTCGAACCGCAATCGTTCGGCGACCTCACGCGTGCCGCTATTGGCTTGGGTCCTGTCCATCGCGCTGTCTTTAGACAGTGCCTTGATGGACGCAAGACGGACCCGGGCGGCGTCCTCGGCGTTGATCGCGTATGGCCCGTATCCTCCACCTCTCCGACCTCCACTTCGGCGCGCATGATCCCAAGCTGGTCGAAGCGGTCGCGTGCCGCGTCGACGAGGAGCATCCCGACCTCGTCGTCATCAGCGGGGACTTCACCCAGCGCGCGCGGACCGAGCAATTCAGGGAGGCGGGCCGGTTCCTGACCCGCCTGCGCGAGGCGGGGCATGAGGTGCTGGCGGTGCCGGGCAACCACGACATCCCGCTTTACAACGTACTGCGGCGGTTCCTGTCGCCACTGACGCGTTACCGCAAATATATCGACGACACGCTGTGCCCGTTTCACGAGCTGCCCGGCGCGTCGATCCTCGGGGTCAACACTGCGCGCTCGGCGACGTTCAAGGATGGCAGCATCAGCCACGAGCAGATCCGCTTCATCCGCGACACGTTCGCGAAGACCGACCCGGACAATGTCCGCATCCTCGTCACGCACCACCCGTTATTCGCGCTTCCGGTCGGCGATGGCGGCGAGCGCGGCGCGCCGGTCCACCACCAGCAGGACGCGCTGGCCGCGATCGCCGAGGCTGGGGTCGATCTCCTCCTCGCGGGGCACAATCACCTCGCTTCGACCCATGCCAGCAGCCTGGTTCACGGCGCGGGACGGGCGTTGATCGTACAGGCCGGCACCGCGACTTCGACCCGGGTGCGCGGCGAGGGTCAGAGCTTCAATCACATCGAGGTCGAGGCCGATCATGTCAAAGTGACGATCGAGACGTGGCAGGACAATCGCTTCGCGCACGGCGACAGCCAGTGCTTCGAGCGCAATGGCGAACATTGGGACCTCGCCGGTGGCGAGCCGGTCAACGAGGTCGTCGAGGCGGTCGCGCAATAAGTCCGCTTGTGCTGACGTCATCCCGCTGCAAGGAGGCAGTCATGCAAGAGGACATCGCAGCGGCGAGCGCACTCGCCTTCGAGGCCGCCGCGCTACCCCAATTCGACCTCGGCGAATTCATCCGCCGCGTGCTGGCGGAGGATCTTGGATCGGGCGGCGACGTCACCAGCTGCGCGACCATCGCGGCGGATGCGCGCTTCGCGGCGGTGATGGCGTGCCGCGAGCCGATTACCGTTGCCGGGCTCGACATCGCGGTCGCCTTCTTCCGGGCGCTCGACCGCGAGGTGCGGGTGACGCGCGAGGTGAGGGACGGCGACGCGATCGCGGCGGGGACCGTGTTGTTGCGGCTCGACGGTAATGCCCGGGCGATGCTTGCAGCCGAGCGGTCGGCGCTCAACACGCTCCAGCATCTGTCGGGCATTGCGACGCTCACCGCGCGCTATGTCGCGGTGATTGGTGACGGAAAGGCGAAGTTGCTCGACACGCGCAAGACGGTACCGGGGCTTCGCCTGCTCGAAAAATATGCCGCGCGGATGGGGGGCGCGGAGAACCACCGGATGCGGATGGACGACGGGCTGTTGATCAAGGACAATCATGTCTCGGTCGCGGGCGGGGTCGGCGCGGCAGTGCGGCTGGCCAAGGCGGCGGCGACCGGGCTTCCGGTCCAGGTCGAGGTCGACCGGATCGACCAGATCGAGGAAGCACTGGCCGCCGGAGCCGACCGGTTGCTGCTGGACAATATGACGGCCGGCACGTTGCGCGCGGCGGTGGAAATCGTCGCGGGCCGCGTGCCGTGCGAGGCGTCGGGCGGGGTCAATCTGGACACCATTGCCGGCATCGCCGCGAGCGGGGTCGATTATGTCTCGGTCGGGCGGATCACCCAGTCGGCACCGGCGGTCGACATCGGGCTCGACTACGCGCTTCAGGAGGATCGCGGTTCGCCCGGCGATTACAACCTCCGCTGAATGGGCAATTCAGAATAAGGCCATCGGCGGACGCCCATACCCACTTCAACGGCCGCAGTATGGTCACAAGTTGAAGGAGTAGACGATGTTCAAGAAATCGATCCTCGCCCTGTCGGCGCTGACGATGGTCGCAATGCCGGCGGTCGCCGAAGCGCGTCATCGCGACGGCTATAACGGCTACAGCCAGGGGTATAACCAGGGCTATTACCCGCAGCAGAACTATGGCTACAGCAACGGCTATTATCCGCAGCAGAGCTATGGTTACAGCAACGGTTATTACCCGCAGCAGGGCTATGGCTATAACAACAACAGCTATTCCGGCCGCAGCTATGGCTATCGCAACCACCGCTGCAGCGGGACGACCGGCACGATCGTCGGTGCCGGCGCCGGCGCGCTGATCGGCCGCGAAGTAGGCCGCAGCCGCGACTATTACGGCAACCGCAGCAGCGGGACGACCGGTACGATCGTCGGCGCCGCCATCGGCGCGCTGCTCGGACGTCAAGTCGGCAAGTCGACCTGCTAAGCTGAAGTAACTAACGACAAATGGGGTCGGGCGGTAACGTCCGGCCCCTTTTTTTGCGGGCAAATCGCGCCGCACCGCTTATAAGGGCCACCTGTTACGGGAGAATAGCGTGTTTAAGGGCCTCCAGCCGATTCTCTACGGCGGGCGTGAAGTGTGGCCGCTGATCGAAGGCGGCAAGGGCGTGAGTGCTACCAATCACGCCAGTTCGGGCGCGTGGGCAGCGGCGGGCGGCATCGGCACGGTCAGCGCGGTCAATGCCGACAGCTATGATCCCGATGGACGGATCGTACCCCAAGTCTACAAGTCACTGACCCGCCGCGAACGGCATGAGGAGCTTATCCAGTACGCCATCGACGGCGCGGTGGCGCAGGTTCAGCGCGCCTATGACATCGCGGGCGGCAAGGGCGCGATCAACATCAACGTGCTGTGGGAGATGGGTGGCGCCCAGCGGGTACTCGAAGGTGTGCTGGAGCGCACCAAGGGGCTCGTCACCGGGGTCACCTGCGGCGCCGGAATGCCCTACAAGCTGAGCGAAATCGCCGCGTCGCACGGCGTTTCCTATTTGCCGATCATTTCGTCCGCCCGCGCCTTTCGTGCGCTGTGGAAGCGGGCTTATTCGAAGGCGGCCGAATGGCTGTCGGCGGTGGTTTACGAGGATCCGTGGCTGGCGGGCGGGCACAATGGCCTGTCTAACGCGGAGGATCCGCGCAAGCCCCAGGACCCCTATCCGCGCGTTGCCGAGCTTCGCGCGACGATGCGCGAGGGCGGCATTTCGGACGACGTACCGATCGTCATGGCGGGCGGCGTGTGGCGGCTCGACGAGTGGACCAACTGGATCGACAATCCCGAGCTTGGCACGATCGCCTTTCAATTCGGGACGCGGCCGTTGCTGACCCAGGAAAGCCCGATTCCGCCCGGCTGGAAGGCACGGCTGATGACGCTAGAGGAGGGCGATATCCTGCTCCATCGCTTCTCGCCGACCGGCTTTTATTCGTCGGCGGTGCGCAATCCGTTTCTTCGCAACCTCGAAGCGTGCAGCGAGCGGCAGATCGCATACACGCCGGTCGAAGTCGGCGATCATGCCTTCCAGCTCGACGTCGGCATCGGCACCAAGAAGAATTACTGGGTGACCAGGGGCGACCTCCAGCACGCGCGCGAATGGTTTGGCGCGGGCTATACCGAGGCGCTCAAGACGCCCGACGACACGCTGGTGTTCGTCACCCCCGCCGAAATGAAGACGATCCGCAAGGACCAGGCCGACTGCATGGGCTGCCTGTCGCAATGCGCCTTTTCGTCGTGGGCCGACAATGAGAAGAATTCGACCGGGCGGCTGGCCGATCCGCGCTCGTTCTGCATCCAGAAGACGCTGCAGGACATTGCGCATGGCGGGCCGGTCGAGGAGAACCTCATGTTTGCCGGGCATTCGGCGTTTCGTTTCAAGAACGATCCGTTTTACTCGAACGGGTTCGTGCCGACGGTGAAGCAGTTGTTCGACCGGATTTTGACGGGGGCGTGATGCGCTGGTTCGCCGCTGGTGTGATGCTCGTCGCGGTCGCGTCAGCGGTGTCGGCCGCGGACAAGAAGCCGCCTTACTGGGCTTCGATCGCGAGCGGCCAGGCGATGATGCGCACCGGCCCGGGGCGCAACTATCCCGGCACCTGGCTCTACCAGCGCCGAGACCTGCCGATCCGCGTGGTGCAGGTCTACAACCACTGGCGCAAGATCGAGGATCCCAACGGCCAGCAGGGCTGGATGCTGGTGACGATGCTCAGTGACAAGCGCAGCGCGATCGTTCGGCCAGGCGCTCCGCGCGACCTTCACAATCGACCGGATGGCACCAGCCACGTGGCCTACAAGGCCGAACCGGGCGTCGTCGGCCGCATCGCGAAATGCCGCGACGGCTGGTGCCGGATGACCATCGCCAAGCGCGAAGGCTTTGTCCGGATCAGCGATCTGTGGGGCCTTAGCGGCGGCGAGAGCGTAGACTAGTGAGCGTGGACTGGGGAACGCGGCGCCGGTTCTGAGCGCCGCGTCCCAAGCGGCTACATCTTCGGCGGCGTGTATTTCACGCGCGTGACCGGCAGCTTCCTGCCTTTATCGCTTGTCGTACTCATGATCGCGCCGATCGCCACCGGCTTGGTGGTCCAGCAGATTTCTCCCTCTTTGGTCATCGCGCTGGTGAAGCAGGCCTTGCCGTTCTTCATCACCGCCGTGCCATGGTCGATATGCTTGGCGCCGGAATGGACTACAAAGTTTCCGTCGGGACCGATCGACTCTTCCATTAGCTCGCCCTTTTCGCGATAGGTCCAGCTTGTCGAGTTGATTTGGAAGGCGGCGTGGTGCGCCGTCTTGTGCTTGGCGAGGCCCGCCGTTGCTCCGCCGACGACTAATGCCGTCGCCGCAATTGCCAGTATAATTCGCATAGCCACTCTCCTTCTTTCGGTGGAGCCAACCCTATATCAGCGACGCGGTTGGTTGTTAATGCAGCGTTGGATCGGCTCTGCCGCGCCGTTCATGGCGCAATTGCTTCCGCCGAAGCTTCGCGTGGCGCCAGTTGCAGCGGCGAATGCGACTTCCCACATGCCGTTCAACAAGAAGCGGGAGTTTCAGTTGGAAAGTTGGCACGGCACGACCATCCTTGGCGTGCGCAAGGACGGGCGGACGGTGATCGCCGGCGACGGGCAGGTCAGCCTCGGCAATACGGTGATCAAGCCTAATGCGAAGAAGGTCCGCCGGCTTGGGGCGGAAGGAAAGGTGATCGCCGGGTTCGCCGGGGCGACGGCGGATGCGTTCACCTTGTTCGAGCGGCTCGAGAAGAAACTCGAGGCGTCGAACGGCAAGCTGATGCGTGCCGCGGTCGAGCTCGCCAAGGACTGGCGCACCGACAAATATTTGCGCAACCTCGAGGCGATGATGATCGTCGCCGATGCCGAGACGATGCTGATCCTCACCGGCAATGGCGATGTGCTCGAGCCCGAGGGGGGAGACGGGGTGAGCATCGCGGCGATCGGATCGGGCGGCAATTATGCGCTCGCCGCCGCCCGCGCGCTGGTCGATTATGAGCCCGACCCGGAGAAACTCGCCCGCCGCGCGATGGCGATCGCCGCCGAGGTGTGCG
>JBKJMA010000102.1:0-9109 GCA_046596505.1 Sphingomicrobium sp. | reverse complement strand
ACCTGGACGCGCGCGAGGCGCCGGCGCTGACGCCGCGCGGGGCGGGGTCAAGCGGGGCGTTCGCGAAATATGCGCGGCTGGTCGGGTCGGCGTCGCAGGGCGCGGTGACGAGCGGGGTTGACCGCTAGACCGCGACCATGCTTCCGGCGGCCAACAGCGTAGCGAGGGCGCGCGCATCGGCGGGAATGCGGTCCTTGTGCGAGGGGCGCGAGAGGATCGCCGCCAGGGCCGGGGGCGCCGTAATGGTCTCGCCGATCAGCGGCTCGATGACATCGGCGAATTTATAGGGGTGCGCTGTGGCGGCGATGGCCCAAGGACGTTCGGCGCGGGTCGACGGGTCAAGTCGGGAATAGGCCTCCGCCGCCGCCGCCGAGTGCGGGCACCACAGATAGTCGGCGTGATCCGCGACGATCCGCGCCTTGATCGCGGGGTCGTCGACCAGCTCGACGGTCACTTCGCGCAGTTCGGGCGCAAGCGCGATCAGCCGCTCGAAATTGCTGGGTGCGCCGACGTCCATCGCGTTGGCGATCGTCGCGATCGACGCGCGCGGAGCGTAGTTGCCGCTGCGCGCCCAGTCGGCGAGCGTGGCGTTCTCGTTGGTCACGAGCAGGATCGGGCCGAGCGGCGCGCCCATCGCGCGGGCATAGACGGCGGCGAAACCGTGGCCGAGGTTGCCGGTCGGGATAACGAAGCCGGGTCGGATCCCGGATTCGGTGAACAGGCGCAGCGCGGCCCACGCCTGATAGGCCATCTGCGGCATCAACCGACCGATCGAAATCGAGTTGGCTGAGGTAAGGTTGAACCGCTCGGTCATCGCCGCGTCGGCGAAGGCGGCCTTGGCGATGCGCTGGCAGTCGTCGAAGTCACCGGCGACCTCGACCGCGCGGACCGGCTCGTCCCAGCAGGTCAGCTGATGCTCCTGGAACGGCGACACGCGGCCCTTGGGGTAAAGGATCACGGCGCGCACGGCGGCGCGCCCTTCCGCGGCGCAACCGACCGCGCCACCGGTGTCGCCCGAGGTCGCGGCGAGGACGGTCAGCGGGTGGGCGGGGTCGCCGAGCCGCTCGAGGCACTCCATCAGGAAGCGCGCGCCGAAGTCCTTGAACGCGCCCGTCGGCCCGTGGAACAGTTCGAGCACGCGGCGGCCATCGGGCAGCGTCGCGATCGGCAGCGGGAAGGTGAACGCACCGGCGCAAATTGCGCCAAGTTCGGGTTCGAGCGGGTCGCCGACGAAGAACGGGGCGAGGAAGCGCGCCGCGAAGTCGGGCAGCGACAGCGCCGGGTCGAGCGCGGCGGGGTCGGCGGCGGGCAGTTGGTCGGGGAGGTAGAGCCCGCCGTCGGGCGCGGCGCCGGCGCGAATTGCCTCGGAGAGAGTGACCGGCGGTGCATCGCCGCGCGTGCTGGTGAAGCGCATCAGGCCACCGCCTCGGCGACGGGTTCGAGCCGCGCTCCGGCGGAATCGATCGGCGCGCGATAGGCTTGTGCCGCGAGGCCGCCGTCGAGGAACGCCCAGCACATCGCATGTTCGACCGCTGCCGCATCCTCGTCGCGCGCCCACGCGAAGACCGACGGGCCCGAGCCCGAGAAGGAGCAGCCGAGCGCCCCCGCCTCGCGCGCCGCCGCCTGGACCGCGGGCAGCTGTGGCAGGAGGTGGACACGCTGGGGCTCGATCATCACATCCTCGAAGCTGGCGCGGAGCAGGTCGAGGTCGCCGGTCGCGCAGGCCGCGACGAAGCCGGCGAGGCGGCGCGAATGTTCTACAACAAGCTTCATCGGCACATCGGGCGCAAGGATGCCGCGCGCCATCCGGGTCTCGATCTGGGTCGCAGGGTGGAGCAGGACGGTGGTCAGGCCGGGGGGCGGGGTCAGTGGCACGAGGCGCACAGGGTCGACGACCGCGCCCAGCACGAGGCCGCCGAGCAGGCTCGCCATGACATTGTCCCAGTGTGGCGGATCAGATGCGACCCGCTCGCCCTCGAGGCAGAAGGGGAACAGCTCGGCATGGCCGAACGGATCATCGAGCAGCGCGTTGACCGCGACCGCGGCGGCGACCGCCGAAGCCGCCGATCCGCCCATCCCGGCCGACATCGGCACGCCCTTGTCGATCGACAGGCGGACGCCGAAACTCGCGCCGGCCGCGCCGAGCACCGCCGCCGCCGCAGCGAGCGCGGTGTTGCGGTGGGCTTCGGGCGGGAGCGAGGTGCACAGTCCCGACACGTCGCCGAGCCGGACGCCGGGCCGGTCCTCGCGCACCGCGGTAACCGTGTCGCGCACGGCGTCGAGCGCCTGACCGAGGATATCGAACCCGATAATGACGTTGCCGATGCTGGCCGGGGCGCTTGCCGTGGAAGAGGGGGCGATCGATTGCGAGATCATGGGCATGGGCACCGTCTAGGCGCTCATTCGCAGCGGCACCACGCCCGATCCGGCGGTCGGTGCGGAACGCTGGCACGGGGCGGCGCGCTGCAGGTCCATGATGTCGGCGAACACCGACGCGGCGGTCGGCCAGCGCCCGGCGCCATGACCGTGAACCTCGTGGACCGTGCCGTCGGCGGCGGTAATGAGCACGCTGTTCTCGGTGTTGGTGACGCGCGCCAGCGGGTGGCTGGCGGGCAGGCTTTCGATGCGGACCGAAGCTTCGACCTTGCCGTCGGGGAGCAGGCGCGCGCGACTGACCTGTTTGAGCACCTGGCCTTTGGCGAGCGCGGCGAGAATCGCCTCGGCGGTGACGCTGCGCAGCGAATCCTTGGGGATTTCGTCGCTCGGCAGCGCGACCCCCATCGCGTCGCGGACCAGCAGCGAGAGCTTATAGGCGGCATCGTGACCGTCGACGTCGGAGGTCGGGTCGGCCTCGGCAAACCCGAGCTCTTGCGCCTTGGCCAGCGCCTGGTCGAACGACCAGCCATTAGCGAGGCGAGCGAGGAGGAAGTTGACCGTCCCGTTGACCACCCCGTCAAGCGCGACGATGCCCGGCTGCTTCGCCAGCCGCCCGACCGCTTCGAGCACCGGGGCGCCGCCGCCGACCGCGCCCGAGTAGAGCAGTTTCGAATTGCCCGCCGCGGCATTGGCGTGGAGCGCGTCGTAGTGGGCCGCGACGACCGCCTTGTTGGCGGTGACGACATGGATCCCCAAGCGCAGCGCGTCGCACAGCGCGTCGGCATATTCGTGAGCGCCGCCCATCGTCTCGACGACGATATCGACCTCGCCGGTCATCGCTTCGGCGAGGCTGTCGGTATAGAGCACCGGCTGGTCGCGGCGGTCGGGGGAGCGGACGAGGACGCGGTTGAGGACGAACAGGTCAGGGCGCTTGAGGAGGTAGGTCATCACTCCGGCGCCGACGGTACCGCAGCCGAGCAGCGCGACGCGCAGCTTGGCGCGCTGGAGCGGGAGCGATTTCACCAGCGGCAGGTTGGCGATGGTCGTCTCCTCGGCCGAGCCCATCGCGGCGACCTCGATTAGGACGTCACGCTGTTGCGCGACCTGGATCGCCTTGGGCTGGATCAGCCCGGCGCTGGCCTTCGCCGCCTCTTCATAGGACAGCTGGGCATAGCGTTCGGCGAGCGGGTTCTTGGCCGGGTCCTGATCATAGACCCCGTCGACATCCTTGATCAGCCGCACCCGATGCGCGTCGAGGCGGGCGGCGAAAAACACCGCGCTGAGGTCGGTGCCGCCGCGGCCCAGGGTCACGACGCCATGCTCGACGTGGCCGGCGGTGAAGCCGGGGACAACCAGCGCGTCATGCAGTTCGAGCTTGGCGAGGACTGCCTCGGCGTCGAGGCCAGTGAGAGTCGAATCGAGCGGATCTCCTTCGGCGACGAGGCCCATTTCGTGCGGGTCGAGGGTGCAGGCGCGGACCCCGATCTGGCCGAGCGCGAGCGCGAGCAGCGCGGCCGAGTGAAGCTCGCCGGTGCGCGCGATGCGGGCGAGGAGCAGCGGCTGTTCGCCGCCGACGCGCATCCCCTGGTTGAGCAGCGCGTCGGTCTCGCCGGCCAGCGCCGAGACGACCGCGACGACCTTTTCACCGTCGCGGACGTGACGATAGACTTCGTTAGCGACGGCGGCGTAGTCGCCCTCGGTCTCAAGCACACTCGACCCGAACTTGAGCACGCACAGGCGTTTGCGGCTGGCGGCGGGGAGGGTTGGCTGGTCCATTGGTCGATCACTTTCGGGTGGTTCGGAGCGGGCCATAAAAAAACCCGCTCGCCGTGGTTGGGGAGCGGGTCGGAAATTCGGTCGTGACGTCGATGATCAGCCGATATTCCCCCGTGGGGTAATAATCGTGGTAGTCATCGAGGTTGAGGCGTTGATCATGTCAAGGTGACCTTTGCGTCAAAATGAGGGGCGCGGTCAAGCCAAAAGCACCATTTGGGATCCCATTGCGCTTTTTTCAGCGCCGCGCGGTGCGGTGAGGCAACAGTCCAGGCCAAGTCGTCACGGACGGATCCTCCCGGCGCCGCGCACCTTGTATTTGAAGCTGGTCAGCTGCTCGGGACCGACCGGGCCGCGCGCGTGGAGCTTGCCGGTGGCGATGCCGATCTCGCCGCCGAAACCGAACTCGCCGCCGTCGGCGAACTGGGTCGAGGCGTTCCAGATGACGATCGCCGCGTCGACCCGATCGAGGAAGGCGTCGGCGGCGACGGGGTCGGCGGCGATGATCGCTTCGGTGTGGCCGGTGCCATAGCGGCGGATATGGGCGATCGCCTCGTCGAGCCCGCCGACGGTGCGGACGGCGAGGATGGGCCCAAGATATTCGGTCGACCAGTCGGCCTCGGTCGCGGGGATCATCGGGACGATCGCGCGCGCCCCCTCGTCGCCGCGCAGCTCGCAATCGCCCAGCGCGGCGGCAATGCGGGGGAGCAACGCAGGGGCCGCCTCGCGGTCGATCAGCAGCGTCTCGGTCGCGCCACACACTGAAGTGCGGCGCATCTTGGCGTTGACGGAGATCGCGACCGCCATGTCGGGGTCGGCCGAAGCGTGAACGTAGGTGTGGCACAGGCCTTCGAGGTGGCCGAGCGTCGGCACCTTCGATTCCTGCGTGACGCGCTCGACCAGCGGCGCGCCGCCGCGCGGGATGATGAGCTCGATCGCGCCGCCGAGCCCTTCGAGCATCATGCCGACTGCCTCCCGGTCCGGCGTAGGAACGAGCTGGACGATGTGCGGCGGGAGCCCCGCCTCGGCGAGCCCGGCCTGCAGTGCGTCGTAGATCGCGACGCAGCTGGCGAAGGCCTCCGATCCGGGGCGCAGGATGACGACATTGGCCGAGCGCAGGCAGATCGCTGCGGCATCGGCGGTGACGTTGGGGCGGCTCTCGTAGATCATGCCGATCACCCCGATCGGGGTGCGGATGCGGGCGATGTCGAGCCCGTTGGGCGGGGTCCAGCGCGCCATCTCCTCGCCGACCACGTCGGGCAGCGCGGCGATCGTGTCGAGCGAGGCGGCCATTGCCTCGATCCGCTGCTCGTCGAGGCGGAGGCGGTCGACCAGCCGCGTGGCGGCGGCGACGTCGTGGGCATTGGCGGCGAGGATGGCGCTGGCATTGGCGCGGAGGTGACGGGCCATGGCGGAAATGCCCGCGCTGCGCTGACCGCCCGGCACCGAGCGGAGCGCGTCGGCGGCGGTTCGCGCATGGGCGCCGATGGCGGTCATCTGGTCGGTCAGGGTCATAGCATCACCAGGTCGTCGCGGTGGATGAGTTCATCGCGGCCGGAAAAGCCGAGGCGGCGTTCGATTTCGGCGCTGCCGAGGCCGGCGATGGCGGCGGCTTCGATGGCGTTATAAGCGGCGATGCCGCGCGCAACCTCGGTGCCCGCAGCATCGAACACGCGCAGGCAGGCGCCACGGTCGAAACGGCCTTCAACCTTGGTTACCCCAGCGGGGAGCAGGCTCTTGCCCGCCGCGAGCGCGCGCGCGGCGCCGTCGTCGATGGTGACCGACCCGCCGGGCGCGAGCGTGCCCTTGATCCACGCCTTGTAAGCCGAGGCGGGTGACCCGGAGGCGGCGACGAGGGTGGCGCGAGCGCCCTCGGCCAGCCGCGCTAAGGGGTGGTCGGCGCGGCCGCAGGCGATGATCGTGGCGCAGCCGAAGCCGCTGGCGATCCGCGCCGCCTCAAGCTTGGTGTGCATCCCGCCGGTGCCGGTGCCAGCCACGCCCGCGCCCCCCGCGAAGGCCTCGATCTCGGGGGTGATCGCGGTGATATAGGCGAGGTGCTCGGCGGCTGGGTAACGCGCGGGGTCGGCGGTGTAGAGCCCGTCGACGTCGGACAGCAGGATTAGCACGTCGCTGCGCACCAGCTGCGCCGCGCGGGCGGAGAGGCGGTCGTTGTCGCCATATTTGAGCTCGTCGGTGGCGACGCTGTCATTCTCGTTGATGACCGGTAGCCCGCCCTGCGCGAGCAGCACGTCGAGCGTCGCGCGGGCGTTGAGCGAGCGGCGGCGCTGCTCGGTATCGTCGATCGTCAGGAGCAGTTGCGCGGTGGGGATGCCGTGCGGCGCGAGCGCGCGCTCCCAGGCTTGCATCAGCAGCGACTGGCCGGCGGCGGCGGCGGCCTGCTTGTGGTCGAGGCGGGCAGTCTTGCGCAGGCCAAGGTGGCGCCGGCCAAGCGCGACCGCGCCCGACGAGACCAGCACGACCTGCTTGCCGGCAGTCTTCAGCGCGGCGATGTCGGTGCCGAGCGAGGCGAGCCAGTCGTGGCGGACGCCGTCGTCGTCGCCGACGATCAGCGACGAGCCGACCTTGACCGTGATCCGTCGCGCGGTGCCGAGCACGCCCGCGACGGTCGTTGCGATCGATGGTGCCACGTCAACCAAATGCCCGACCCTTCCTCGTGTCGCTCCATGACGACGGGATCCCAACTTGACAATGGACTTCGCGCCCGGGATGGCCGGAGCCGAATGACCGCGACCTTCCGCCGCGGCCCCGCGAGAGACGATGACCGACCCTGACTCAAGTCGCCCAGCGCCGCGCCTCGACGATCTTCGCCAGGAGATTGATGCGCTCGACGATGCGCTGCTCGACCTGCTCGAGCGGCGGATGGCGGTCGCGATCAAGGTGGCGAAACTGAAGGGCGACGATGGGCTGCTCAAGCTGCGACCCAAGCGCGAAAGCGCGATCGTCGCGCGGCTGGCGGCGAAGGCGCAGATCGCGACTCCGGCGCTGATCGCGCATGTCTGGCGCGAGTTGATGGCGCACAGCCGGCATTCGCAAGCCGAGATGGCGGTTCAATTATATGCGCCGACCGCCGACGTGGCGCTGCGCGAAGCTGCGCGCGAGCGGTTCGGGCGGATCACGCCGATCGCCGCAGCGGGGTCTCCGGGCGAGGCCTTGGCGGCGGCGGCAAACGGCGAAGCAGTGGCGGTGATCGAGCTCGACGGGGCGGCGTGGGAGTTGCCCGATACGGTGCGGCTGTTCGGCGCGATCGAAATTGGTGGCGTGCGTGCGGTGATGGCCGGGCGAATGGCCGAGGCCGATATCCCGGAAGCGGAACTGGCGGCGCTCGCGACACTGTTTGGGGCGCGGGCGTGAGCGGCGACCGGCTTACCACAAGTGCATCGGGTGCGCTTGCGGGGACGATCGAGGTGCCCGGCGACAAGTCGATGTCGCACCGCGCGCTGATCCTCGGCGGGCTGGCAAGCGGGACGACCGCGATCCACGGGTTGTTGGAGGGCGAGGACGTGCTTCATACCGCCGCAGCGGTGCGCAGTTTCGGGGTCGAGGTCGAGCGGCTTGGCGGGGGCGAATGGCGGGTGACGGGGGGTGAATGGCGTTCGCCCGCGGGAGAGGTTGATTGCGGTAATAGCGGGACCGGCGCGCGGTTGCTGATGGGCGCGGCGGCAGGATTTCCGATCTCGGCGACCTTCACCGGCGACGCGTCGCTGAGCGGGCGGCCGATGAGCCGGGTGCTCGATCCCTTGCGTGACATGGGGGCGAAGGTCGAGGCGGGGCAAGGTGACCGGCTGCCGGTCACAATCCACGGCGGCGGGCTGTCCGGGCTGGATTTCGTCAACACCAAGGCGTCGGCGCAGGTCAAGTCGGCGATCCTGCTTGCCGGGCTTCACGCGATCGGCGCGGTCGAGGTAGTCGAACCCGCCCCGAGCCGCGACCATAGCGAGAATATGCTGCGCGCGTTCGGGGTCGATGTCGAAACCAGTGGCGCGACGATCAGCCTGGGTGCGCGGCGTGACCTGACCGCGACCGAGGTGCATGTACCGGGCGATCCGTCGTCGGCGGCGTTCCCGCTGGTCGCGGCGCTGGTTGTGCCCGGCTCGGCGGTGACGGTGACCGGGGTGATGCTCAATCCGCTCAGGACCGGGCTGTTCACGACGCTGGTCGAGATGGGCGCGGACATCGCCATCGCCAATGAGCGCGATTTCGGCGGCGAACGGGTCGGTGATATTTCTGCGCGGTTCGGGGCGTTGCGCGGGGTGACCGTGCCGGCCAGCCGCGCGCCGAGCATGATCGACGAATATCCGATCCTCGCCGTCGCCGCCGCCTTCGCTGCGGGGCGCAGCGTGATGCACGGACTGGCCGAGTTGCGGGTAAAGGAAAGCGACCGGCTTGCCGCGATCATCGCTGGGCTGGTGGCGTGTGGGGTCGATGCGCGCGAAGAAGGGGACAGTCTGATTGTCGAAGGGCTTGGCGGCAGCCCGCGCGGCGGCGCGATCATCGACGCGCATCATGACCACCGCATCGCAATGAGTTTCCTCACGCTCGGGGTCGCGGCGCGCGAGCCGGTCGCGGTGACCGGAGCGGCGACGATCGCGACGTCGTTCCCGGGCTATGCCGAGCTGATGCGCTCGCTCGGGGCGCGGATTTCGTGACGATTGCCTACGCTGGAGCGCCGGGCGCCTTCGCCCACGAGGCGGCACTGATGTTCGCGCCCGGACAAGTGGCGATCCCGTTCGTCGATTTTGCCGCGGTAGCCGAGGCGGTGGCGTCGGGCGCGGCCGAGCTTGGCGTGCTGCCGATGCGGAACAGCCGGGCGGGGGAGGTGCCGGGGATTGTGGCGCTGCTGGCCGATCATCGGCTGGCGGTGTTCGACGAGCGGGTGATGCCCGTGCGCGTGCATTTGCTTGCGCTTCCGGGCGTAGCGCTGGATGAGGTCACGGTGATC
>JBKJMA010000082.1:0-29794 GCA_046596505.1 Sphingomicrobium sp. | reverse complement strand
GAAAGCGTCAACATCGAGTTCGAGAACGAATTGTCCGCCGAGGACGCGCAGAAGATACTGCGTGAAAGCCCCGGGGTGATGCTCGTCGACAAGCGCGAGGACGGCGGATACGTCACTCCGGTCGAATGCGTTGGTGACTACGCCACCTTCGTTTCGCGCGTCCGCGACGACCCGACGGTCGACAACGGCCTTAACATCTGGGTCGTCAGCGACAACCTCCGCAAGGGCGCCGCGCTCAACGCCGTCCAGATCGCCGAATTGCTCGGCCGCCGGCATTTGAAGAAAGCCGACTAGCCCGCTAGTTTCCGGCTTGGACGTCAACCGGAGGAAATTTCATGCGCACGGCGATGGCAATGCTGGCAGTGGCGACAATCATCACCGGGTGCAGCAAGGCGCCAGGAGAGCATCCCGCCGTGACCGCCGCGGAAGCGACCAGCATCGCCGCCGCCGCCGAGGCAAGCTTCACCACTGGCAACCTCGACGCGATCATGAACCAGTATGACAGCAAGGCGGTGATGATCGACGCCAGCGCCGCCGACCCGAGCGACGACCGCAAGGTAACGACCGGCTGGGCAAAGGCCTTCGTCAGCATGAAGCCCGCCGACTACAAGGTCAGCGGTCGCCGCATCCAGCTGCTCGGCCCCGACGCGTTCGTCAGCTCGGGCATCGAAAGCTTCACCGTCGCCGCCGGCACCGCCCGGCCGACCGTCAGCGCGCGCTTCACCGACGTCTTCCAGCGCAAGGGCGACGCATGGAAAATCATTCACGAACATGTCTCGATGCCGCCGACGCCGACCCCCACGCCGTGAGCGAGGCGTCGCTTCGCCTCCCGATGACCGTGCCGACCATCCACCACTGGACCGCGTCGGACGGCATCGACCTTGCCTGGCGCGAGCTGGGGGAGGGGGCGCCGGTCATCCTGGTCCACGGGCTCTTCTCCGACGGTCACGTCAACTGGATAAAGTTCGGCCACGCCGCCAAACTGGCCGCGACCGGCAAGCGCGTCATCATCCCCGACCTTCGCGCCCACGGCCTGTCGGGCAAGCCCCACGATCCCGCGCACTACCCGCCCGGCGTCCTTGGCCGCGACCTGATCGAGTTGGTCGCCCACCTCGGCTTCACCAGTTACGATCTCGGCGGCTTCTCGCTCGGCGCCCGCACCACCGTCCAGGGCATCGGCGCGGGCCTCACCCCGCGCCGCGCTATTCTCGGCGGCATGGGCTACGAAGGCCTCACTCGATGGGCCAGCCGCAGCAGCTTCTTCCGCGACGCCATCGCCCTGTTCGATACCGCCAGGCGCGGCGACCCGCACTGGCTCGCGATCCAGTTCATGAAGACGATGAAGGTCGATCCGATCGCCGCGACCGCGCTGCTCCACAGCTTCGAGCCGGCGCCCGATGGCTGGCAGGCCGCCTTCACCATGCCCACCCTGATCGTGTGCGGCGCCGACGACCATGACAATGGCTCGGCCGCCGAACTCGCCGACGCGCTCCCCGCCGCGACCTACGCCGAAGTCCCCGGCACGCACATGAGTTCGGTCGCCGAAGCGGCGTTCGGCGACGCCATCGCCGCCTTCCTCGCCTGACACGAAAAAGGGCGCGGACTCGAAGCCCGCGCCCCTCATTCGATCAACCGATCGCTCAGTATGCGACCGCGCCGACCTTGCTCTGCTCGGCGACCATCGGGTCGACCTGCTTGAGCGACAGCGCCTCGGCGGCGATGTCGCTCGGCGACCGCTTCGAGCGGCGACCCGACGTCATGCGATCGGCCTTGGCCGCGCTCGCCGGACCCACGTCGCTGCTGTCTTCGGCGGCGAAGAAACGGTCGTTGATCTTGCCGCGCAGCGTACCGGCCTGCTCGCCGGCCCGGTCGGCAAGCTCGCAGATCTTGTCACCGGCAACGCCGGCCTGCTCGCCGATCAGGGCGCGCTTGGCCCACAGGAACGCGCTCGCACCGGCGGCGCCCGCAGCGATCGCCGCAGCGGCGTAGGGCCGCGCGCGAATGGCTTTCAGGAAGCTACCGGCAGTACCGCTGACGATCTCGCTGGTGCTCGCGGTGCTGGTGCTCGAGTTGGCGCGGCTCTTGGTCGAGCGGGCGCGCGGAGCGCTGGTCTTGCGCTTGGTCGAATTGGTCGCGCGGGTGCGCGTGGTGGTCGCCATGACTGATACTCCTTGGCTGGTTGGTTGCGTCTTTAACGCCCGACCGGCCAAGGAGTTCAGCCGTTCGGCTTACATCTGCTCGAGCATGTGCTCCGCGCTCGACGCCTCGTAAGCACCCGGCGCTTCGACATTGAGCTGCTCGACGACGCCGTCGTTGACGACCATCGAGTAGCGCTGGCTGCGTGTCCCCATGCCGAATTTCGACCCGTCCATGGTCAGCCCGACAGCCTTCGCGAACTCGCCGTTGCCGTCGGCCAGCATCTTTATGTCCTCGCTGCCCTGGTGCTGGTTCCACGCGCCCATCACGAACGCGTCGTTGACCGAAGTCCCGACAATCTCGTCGATCCCCTTGGCCTTCAACTCGGCGACTTTGTCGACATACGACGGCAGGTGCCGCGCCGAGCAGGTCGGGGTGAACGCGCCCGGAACCGCGAACAATGCGACCTTCTTGCCCTTGAAGAATTCGTCGCTGGTGGTCGGCTGCGGCCCGTCGGGCGTCGCGAGCGTGAGCGAAACGGAAGGAAGGCGGTCGCCGACATTGATAGACATGATCATTCTCCTGAGGGGATGGGGTGGGACTTAGGCGCGACGCACGACAGTCTCAAGGCTTGCACCAACCTGTCGCGGCGAACATTCTACCCCCGATGGACCAACCGCCCTTCCTCTCCGGCAAGCTGGTCCTCGCGATGCCCGGCATGGCCGACCCGCGCTTCGACAAGGCGGTCATCGCGATGGCGGTCCATGACGAGCATGGCGCGGTCGGCATCGGGGTCGGCCATACCCGCGCCGACATCCGCTTCCGCGACCTGCTCACTCAACTCGACATCGACCCCGCCGGCGCACCCGACCGCGCGGTGCTCCACGGCGGCCCGGTCGAACCCGGCCGCGGGTTCGTCCTCCACTCCGACGATTGGGGCGGGCAGGGCACGATTCAGATCGTCGGCCTCGGCGCGATGACCGGGACGATCGATGTGCTCAGGGCAATCGCTGCGGGGAAGGGGCCGTCGCGCTGGCTGGTTAGCCTGGGCTACGCCGGCTGGGGCGCGGGGCAACTCGACCAGGAAATGACCCGCCACGGCTGGTTCGCCGCGGGGGGATCTGCGGCGCTGTTGTTCGACACCCCGACCGGCGACCGTTGGACCGCCGCCTGGACCAGCGAAGGCATCGACCCACGACTGCTGGTCGGGCAAACCGGGGCGGCGTGACGCGCGGCTCGCGCCCTTTTGCTTTCACCGCTCGCCCCCTATGACCACCGCATGGGGTTAGCCGGGGCGCACGAATGTTGAACGGGCAGGGGGATACGACCCTGGTCCTTGTCACGATCGCGGCCGTCTGGCTGGCGATCGCCGTGGCGCTGTCGCTGCTCGCCGAGCGCCGCATCCGCCGCGCCAATGCCGTCCTGTCCGCCGCGCGGATGACCGCCGCGCTGCTCGCCGACAGCCCCGCTCGTCCGTTGTTCGTCGGCGCCGACGAGCGGATCAATCTTGACCCCGCGCTACTGCGCGACATGGGGTTGCCGCGCGCTCCGGCCAGGCTCGACGACCTCGCCCATGAGGGCCACGGTCTCAACCCCGACGATCTCGCCGCGCTCAAGAGCGCGCTCGCCGCATCCCGCCTCACCGCCCAACCGGTCGAAGCGCAATTGCGCGCTGCCGGCTCGAATCGAATCTTCGAAGCGCGCGGCGGTCCGGCGCCGGCCCCCGCACCCCCTGGCACGACTCTGCTGTGGCTGTCGGACGCGACCCGTTCGGTCGCCCAGCGCGCCGGCATGGCGCGCCGTCTCGAACAGACCGAAGGTGCGCTCGACGCCCTCACCCACCTGATCGAAAGTGCACCGTTCCCGATGTGGTATCGCGGGCCTGACCTCAGGCTGGGCCTCGTCAACACCGCCTTCGTCCACGCCGTTGAGGGGCTCGACGCCGCCGACGTCATTTCGCGCGGGGTCGAGCTGATCGACGCCGCCACCGCCCGCGCCGGTGCGTCACGCGCGATCGAGACAAAGGACGCCCATTCGCGCAACATTCCCGCCACCATCGGCGGTGAGCGGCGCATGCTCCGCCTGGTCGACGTGCCGCTCGCGACCGGCGCCGTGGCGGGCTTCGCGGTCGACATCCAGGAGCTCGAGGACGCCCGCTTCGAGCTTGCCCGCAACATCCAGTCGCAGCGCGATCTCGCCGACCGGATGACCGCCGGCACCGCCCAGTTCGACGCCGAGCGCCACCTCAATTTCTTCAACCAGCCGTTCGCGATCATGACCCAGGTCGATCCCGAATGGCTCGCCGAATTGCCCGAGTTCGACCGGCTGATCGAGCGCATGCGCGAAAAGAACCGCACCCCCGAAGTGCGCGACTTTCCCGAATGGAAGGCCGAACGCCGCGCCTGGTTCACCTCGCCGGAGGAGATGATCGAGGAGGACTGGATCCTCGCCAACGGCGACCATCTCCGCGTCGTCGGTCAGCCGCTCCCCGACGGCGGGCTTCGCCTGATCCTCGAGGACCGCACCGAGCAGGTTCGCCTCTCCTCGGCGCGCGACACGCTGCTCCGGGTCCGCGCGGCGACCTTCGACAACCTGTTCGAATCGATCAGCGTGTTCGCCAGCGACGGCCGCCTTTACCTGTGGAACCGCCGCTTCTGCACGCTGTGGGACCTCGACGAAGCCTGGCTCGGCGAGCATCCTCGGGTCGACGAACTGGTCCCCGCGATGGCCAAGAAACTCGTCAACCCGACCGCCGCCGCGCAGGTCCGCGAATTTGTCCGCGCCGCAACCTCGGGCCGCCGCGAGGGGCGCGGCCGCGTGTCGATGACCGACGGCCGCCACTTCGAATTCGCCGCGGTCCCGCTGCCCGACGGCAATGCCCTTTTCACGATGGTCGACATCACCGATTCCTTCCGCATCGAATCCGCGCTGCGGGAACGCGCCACCGCGCTCGAGGAAGCCGACCGGGTCAAGACCGATTTCGTCGCCAACATGTCCTATGAGTTGCGCACCCCGTTGACCTCGATCGGCGGGTTCGCCGAGATGCTAGCCGCGGGCTATGCCGGCAAGCTCGCGCCCGCCGCCGCCGACTATGTCTCCGCGATCCTCGAATCGGTCGAGCGATTGTCGAAACTGATCGACGACGTGCTCGACCTGACCCAGGGCGATACCCGCGGCGTCACGCTCGAACGGGAGCGCGTCGACCTCGCCGGCTTGTGCCGCGCCGCGGTCGGCACGATCCATTCGCGCTCGGCCGACAAGGGTCAGAGCCTCGACCTCGACATCCAGCCGTCGACCGGCACCGTCATCGGCGATGCCCGCCGCCTGCGCGAAAGCCTCGAGCATGTCCTGCGCAACGCCGTCGCCTACACCGAGCAGGGCGGCTGGATCGGGCTTCGCGCCGGCGGCGACGATCATCGGGCGATCATCACCATCTCGGACAATGGTCCGGGGATCGATCCCGACGACCAAGCGCGGGTCTTCTCGCGCTTTCACCGCATCAGCGGCGTCGGCCACAGCGAGGCGGCACTCGGCCTTGGCCTGCCGCTGACCCGCCAGTTCGTCGAGGCACACGGCGGCACGGTCGAACTGGTCTCGAAGCCGGGCGAGGGGACTGCGGTCACCCTGACCATTCCGCGCACGCCGCCCGAGCCCGAACCGCCCGCCGCGCCGCCATCCAAATGATGCTGGCCGACGAAGCGGAGACGAGCGCGCTCGCCGCCGCGCTCGCGCTCGTGCTTCGCCCCGGTGACGTCATCGCGCTGTCGGGGCCGCTCGGATCGGGCAAGACGACGCTCGCCCGCGCGCTGCTCCACGCGCTCGGTGAACCTGGCGAAGTGCCGAGCCCGAGCTTCGCCATCGTCCAGCCCTACGACGACCTCGTGCCACCAGTCTGGCACGCCGACCTTTATCGCCTCGAACACCCGAGCGAACTCACCGAACTTGGCCTCGACGAAATTCTCGGCGACGGCGCGCTGATCGTCGAATGGCCCGAGCGCGCCCCCGGCGTGTGGCCCGAAGCGCTCATCCTGTCGCTCGAACCGCTGGACGGCACCGCGCGGCGCTTGACAGCGACGGTCCCGCCGCCATGGGAAGGGCGATGGCCGCTTCCCCCTGTTCGACGATGATCCCGCCCGCAGGCGCTCCCGACTTCCTCGCCCGCCACGGCTGGCAGGGCGCGCGGATCGAACCGCTCGCCGGTGATGCCTCGTTCCGCCGCTATTTCCGCATCGTCCACGGCGACCGCACCGCCGTCCTGATGGACGCGCCGCCGCCGCATGAGGATCCGGCGCCGTTCGCCCGCATCGCCGACTGGCTCGGCGCGATCGGGCTAAGCCCGCCGCCGGTCCTGGCGCGCGACCTCGATGCCGGGCTGCTGCTGCTCGGCGACTTCGGCGACGACCGGCTGCGTGAGGCGCTCGACGCCGCGCCCGATCGAGAGGAGGAACTCTACTCGCTCGCCACCGACGTCCTCGTCCACCTCCACCGCAGCCCGCCGATGCCCGGGCTCAAGCCGCACGGCCTCGACCAGTGGCTCGACGAGTTGATGCTGTTCCCCGACTGGTACGCCCCTGCGACCGGCTTCGATGTCGACGTCACGGAGTGGACTGCGGCATGGCGCGAAGTGCTCGAACCGGTCGCCAGCGACGGACTCGGCCCGGTCACCGTGCTGCGCGATTACCACGCCGAGAACATCATGCTGCTCGCCGGGCGCGACGGCATCGCCCGGTTCGGCCTGCTCGATTTCCAGGACGCGCTGTCTGGCCACCCCGCCTACGACCTTTGCTCGGTGCTCGAAGATGCCCGCCGCGACGTTTCTCCGGCGATCGAACGCGCGATGATCCACCGTTACATGACGGCGACCGCGTCGGGCCCGGCCTATGAACGCGCCTATTGGGCGCTCGCGGCGCAGCGCAACACCCGCATCCTCGGTGTTTTCACCCGCCTGTGGAAGCGCGACCACAAGCCGCACTACACCGCCTTCCAGCCGCGCATGTGGGGCCTGCTCGAGCGCGACTTGTCTCATCCCGCGCTGGCCCCGGTCCGCGCGTGGTTCGACGCGAATGTTCCGCCCGAGAAACGCGCCCAAGCGTGGGACGCCAACCAATGACCAGCCGCGCCCTCCACCTTCGCGCCAACATCGCCGCCACCGTCCCGAAAACCGCGATGATCCTCGCCGCCGGGCTCGGCAAGCGCATGCGTCCGCTGACCGCGACCTGTCCCAAGCCGCTCGTCGAGGTCGCCGGCAAGCCGCTACTCGACCATGTCCTCGACCGGCTCGGCGCCGCCGGGGTCGAGCGGGTCGTCGTGAACGTCCACTATCTCCCCGATGCAATCGAGGCGCACCTGCGCTCGCGCACCGACTTCGCCGTGACCATCTCCGACGAACGCGACCTGCTGCTTGAAACCGGCGGCGGGCTGGTCAAGGCCGGGCCCCTGATCGACTGCGACCCGTTCATTGCGGTCAACAGCGACAATTACTGGGTCGACGGCCCCGCCGATGCGCTCAAACTGCTCGCTTCGCAGTGGGATGCGACGCGGATGGACGCGCTGCTCCTCGTCATCCCGCACGCCTTCGCCGGCAATCATCAGGGTCTCGGCGACTTCCACATGACCCCCGACGGACAGCTGCGCCGTCGCGGCAAGGCGCGGATTGCACCGTTCGTCTTCACCGGCATCCAGATCATGGCCAAGCGTCTGCTCGAAGACGCGCCCGAGGGACCCTTCTCGACCAATTTCCTGTGGGACCGCGCGATCGCCACCGGCCGCCTCTATGGCGCGGTCCACCAGGGGCTGTGGTTCGACGTCGGCACCCCGCCCGCGATCCGCGCCACCGAAGACGCGCTTGCCCACGGTTGACTCAAAACGGGTTGACCTCCTGGCCGCCCGCCAGCCCGGCCAGCCGCTTGTCTATACGATCCCCGCACACCGCAGCTTCGCCGACGCCCTCGCAGCGGGCCTTGTCGCCGCCTACTCCGGCGACCCGCTCGCGCTTGCCCGCGGCCGCGTCCTGCTCCCCAACAACCGCGCCGTCCGCACCCTCACCGAAGCCTTTATCCGCGCCAGCGGCGGCGGCCTCCTGCTCCCCCGCCTGATCCCGATCGGCGACCCCGAGTTCGACGACCGCATCGGGGGTGCGCTCGACCCCGCCGACGCGTCCGACCCGCTCCCCCCCTCGGTCGGTCCGCTCGACCGTCTGCTGAGCCTCGCCAACCTCGTCCGCGCCTCCGGCGGAAGCGCCGCCGAAGCGCTCCGCCTTGCGGCCGACCTCGCCCGCACCCTCGACCAGCTGACCATCGCCGAGGTCGATCCGGCGCGCCTCGCCACCGCTGCCGACGACGCCCCCGACCTCGCCCACCACTGGCAGGTTTCGCTCGACCGCCTCCGCGCGATCCTCGACCGCTGGCCGGCGACCTTGCACCAGCGCGGCCGGATCGACCTCACCGACCGCCGCAACCGCCTGCTGCGCGCCACCGCCGATCGCTGGAAGTTGATCCCTCCGCCCGGCTTCACCCTCGCCGCCGGGATCACCACCACCGCCCCCGCGGTCGCCGCGCTGCTCGCCCGGGTCGCGCGCCTCCCCGACGGCGCGGTCCTGCTCCCCGCGCTCGCGCTTTCCGACACCATGCCCGACAAGGAATGGGAGACGCTCGGCCCCGAAGACGGTAACCGTGGCGAACCGACCCACCCGCAATTCCACTTGAAGCAGTTGCTCGACCAGATCGGGGTGGCCCGCGCTGAAGTCCTCACCTGGCGCGCATCTGGCCGTGCCTCTTCCCCTGCCGTGCGCGGCCGCGCCGTCATGCACGCCATGACCGCCGCCGATTTCTCCGAGAAATGGTCCGCGCTCCCGCCGCGCGAGCGTCGCCTCACGGGCATTCGCGCCGCCGAGTTACCCGACCCCGCCGCCGAGGCGATGACCATCGCCGTCGCCCTGCGCGAAGCCCTTGAAACCCCCGAACGCACCGCCGCGCTCGTCACCCCCGACCGCGCCCTGGCCAGCCGCGTCTCGGCCATCCTTACCCGCTGGGGGATCGACGCCAACGACAGCGCCGGCGCCCCGCTCAGCCAGGCCGCCCCCGGCACCTTGCTGCTCGGTATCCTCGCCGCCGCCGCCGAGGGTCTCGCCCCGGTCGCGCTCCTCGCCCTCCTGAAACATCCGCTCGTCGGCGGCGCCGGAGACGAGCGCCTCGCCTGGCTCGACCGGGTTCGCGCACTTGATCTCGCGCTGCGCGGCCCGCGCCCGCCCGCCGGTATCGCCGGTCTCGACCGGCATTGCTCCGAAAAAGACGAATGGCAGCAGGCTTGGGCTCCGTTGCGCCTCAGCGTCGCCCCGCTCAACACGCTCTTCGATGGCACCGTCACGCTCGCGATCCTCGCCACCCGCCTGCGCGAAACCGCCACCGCGCTCGCCGGCGACGCTGCCTGGACCGGACCCGCCGGCCGTCTCGCTGGTGAACTCCTCGCCGAGCTCGAAGCCGCTCCCGCCGCTGCGACCACCTTCGTCACCGCCTTCGACGCCGTTCCGCTGCTGCGCCAGCTGCTCGACGAGCGCCCGGTCCGTCCGCCCTATGGTGGCCACCAGCGCATCCAGATCCTCGGCCTCCTCGAAGCCCGCCTCCAGCAGGCCGACCTGATGATCCTCGCCGGGCTCAACGAGGGCGTCTGGCCGGCCGACCAACGCCCCGACCCGTGGCTCGCCCCGCGCATCCGCGCCAACCTCGGCCTGCCCACGCTCGACACCGTCACCGGTCTTGCCGCGCATGACTTCGCCAGCGCATTGGGCGCGCCCCGCGTCCTCCTCACGAGAGCCCGCCGCGACGGCCGCAGCCCGACCGTCGCCTCGCGCCTCTGGCTCCGGCTCCAGGCGATGACCGGTGGCATCGCCCGCGACCTCCGCCTCGAACGCCTCTCCGCGGCTATCGACAGCCCCGACGACCCGCCCAACCCGGTCGACCGTCCCGCCCCGAACCCGCCGCTCGACGCCCGCCCGAAACGCATCGCCGTCACCGACCTCGACCGGCTTCAGGCCGACCCGTTCGCCTTTTACGCCAAGGCCATCCTCCGCCTGCGCCCGCTCGACCCGCTCGACGCCGACCACAGTGCGGCGTGGAAGGGCACCGCAGTCCACCAGATTCTCGAGGAGTGGCAGAAACAGGATGACTGCGATTCCGCTACCCTGCTCGGCCGTGCGCTCGCCCTGATCGAAGGCGACGCGATCCACCCGATGCTCCGCGCGCTGTGGCAACCGCGCCTGATCGAAGCGATCAAGTGGATCGCCGAGCTCGAGGCCAGCCACCGATCCGAAGGCCGCCGCCCGACCGCTGCCGAGATCAAGGGCGAGACCGACATCGCCGGCGTCACCTTGTTCGGCAAGGCCGACCGCATCGACCGCCTGCCCGACGGCGGGCTCGCCATCGTCGACTACAAGACCGGCAAGGCGCCGAAACAGAAAGCCGTCGACGCCGGCTTCGCGCTCCAGCTCGGCCTGCTCGGGCTGATCGCGCGGGCAGGGGGTTTTACCGGCGTTGCCGGCACCCCCGAACTCCACGAATATTGGTCGCTCGCGAAAGACAAGGACAGCTTCGGCAAGCTTACCCGCCCCGACAAGGAGCTCGGCGCCGCCGGCTTCCTCGACCGCGCCGAACGCCAGTTCATCGCCGCCGCCGCCAAATGGCTGACCGGCAACGAACCCTTCACCGCCAAACTGAATCCCGCCTACGCGCCCTATGAGGACTACGACCAGCTGATGCGGCTGGAGGAGTGGTACGGGCGCGATTGAGGTACCTTGGACCCGAGACAACCGGCCCGCGCGTTGGGGCGTATTGAACACGCGACGGAAATAACGCGATGAGCGACAAAACGCCCAAGGATAAGGAACAGAAAGCCGCCGAGGCCGAGGTCGAGGACTTCAAGGAAGGCCTTGGCCCGTTCGTCGTTGCCGCCGAAAGCACTCGGATGCCGATGGTCTTCACCGACGCCAAGGTGGCCGGGAACCCGATCATCTTCGCCAACGACAGCTTCCTCGATCTGACCGGCTACGACCGCGACGAGGTGCTCGCGCAAAACTTCAACTTCCTGCTCGCCTTTTGCGACGACGAAAAGGCGATCCGTAAGATCGAAAAAGCCTTTGTCGAGGAGTCCGACGATACTCTCAAAATTCATTACGCGCGTGAGAACGGTAGCGAATTCTGGGCCGATGTTTTCATCAACTCGGTCAAGGACGAGGATGGCGCGGTCGTTCAGCATTTCGTGTCGCTGGTGGACACGACGAACTACCAACGGGCGCAGCAACATGCGGCGTTGCTGATCGACGAGCTCAATCACCGCGTGAAGAACGTGCTCGCCACGGTCCAGTCAATCGTCGCTCAGGCCGTGCGCAACTCGTCCGATCTGCCAACCGTAAAGGAATCAATAGAGACCCGCATCGCCGCGCTGTCACGGTCGCACGACTTGCTGGGGCGCGAGAAATGGGATGGTGCCGGTCTGGCCGACCTCGCCCGCGAGGCCCTCGCCCCGTTCAGCGTATCCGGGGGTCAAGCCGAACGGATCACTATCTTGGGTGAAAACATCCGGCTGTCGCCCAAGGCGGCGCTGGCGTTGGGGATCGCTTTTCACGAATTGGCGACCAACGCCATCAAATATGGCGCCTTTTCCAACGACGCCGGAACGGTTTCGATCAAGTGGACGTTGGAGAACAAGGCGGAGGATCGGTGGTTGTGCCTCCACTGGCGCGAGAAGGGCGGACCCGTGGTGAAACCACCTACACGAAAAGGGTTCGGGTCTCGCGTGATCGAACAGGGGCTGGCCCACGAACTCGATGGCAAGATCAAACTGGATTATTTGCCAGAAGGTATTGTTTGCACGATCGACGTCCCGGCCCCACGAGCGATTCTCGATGGATGAACACCTTCTCTCGGGAAAGCGGGTTCTGGTTGTCGAGGATGAGATGCTCGTCCTCATGGCGATCGAGGATATGCTCACCGACCTTGGTTGCACCGCGATTTCTGTCGCTGGCGATCTTGATAAAGCCTTGGCCCTGATCGCGGCCGAGAAGTTCGATCTCGCGACGCTCGACGTCAATCTCAACGGACAAAGAAGCTACCCTGCCGCCAAGGCGCTAAGCGACGCCGGGGTGCCGTTTGCCTTTTCGACCGGATATGGCGAACACTGCGTCGACGAAGGCTTCGGCCGTCACCTCGTGCTCAACAAACCCTTTTCGAACCGCAACCTGATCGACGTGCTGACCGCGCTGCTGATGGAATCGCCGTCTCCAGCCTTGACCGCATAGCGGTCCCTCAATCGGTCGCCGGCGGTATCCCCTTGGCCGGCCTCGGCTTCTTCGCCCGCGAGGCATAAAGCAAAGCCGCCACGATCGCCGCCGAGCCGATCCCGGCGGCAAAGCCCGCCTTGACCAGCGCCGCCTTGCGTCCCTCGTCGTTGCTGTTGTCGTCGGCCATATCGTCTCCTGAACCCGTTTCGCCCGATCCTAATGCGATCCGCGTGATAGTCGAACCCCAAAAACACTATGATAAGGTTCGCACATCGCGCTTCGCTTGCTAACACCCATCCATGGCCCGCCGCTTCAGACACCTCCCCATCCTCGAAGGCGATCAGGCCCGCGCCGCCGACCCCAGCGCCCACGCCGCGCTCAGCGCCTCGGCCGGCACCGGCAAGACCCAGGTCCTCACTGCCCGCGTCCTGCGCCTGCTCCTCCAGGGCGTCTCCCCGAGCGCCATTCTCTGCCTCACCTTCACCAAGGCCGGCGCCGCCGAAATGGCCAACCGCATCGGCGACCGCCTCGCCAAATGGGTCCGCCTGCCCGACCCGCAGCTGTGCAAGGAATTGTTCGCGCTCGGCGAGCCCAGCGACCCCGCCGCCCTCCAGCGCGCCCGCCGCCTGTTCGCGCGCGTGCTCGAGGCCCCCGGCGGCTTACGCATCCAGACCATCCACGCCTTCGCCCAGACCCTCCTCGCCAGCTTCCCCGCCGAGGCCGGGATCACCCCCGGCTTCGTGCCGATCGAAGGCCGCGCCGAACAGGAGCTGGCGACCCGCACTCTCGCCGACCTGCTTGCCACGGCCGAGCGGGGCGGGGACAGCGGGCTCACCGCCGACGTCGCCACCCTCTCGATGCGGCTGGGCGAGGACGAGGCGGTCAAATACCTCATGCGTTGCGCCCACGCCGACGCGATCCGTACGCTCGACCCCGCGACCGCTGAGCCCGCCCTGCGCGCCGCGGTCGGCCTGCCCGAAGGCGACATCGAAGCGCACATCGTCGATCGCTGTCGCGATGGTGAATTTGACGCGTCGCTGTTCGACCGGCTGATTGCCGCAAACCGCGCCTGGGGTCTCGCCAAGGCCACCGAGATCGTCACCAACCTGTCCCTCTGGCTTGCACAGAGCAAGAATGATCGAGCGCAAGCGCTTGATGGTCTTAATAAAAATATCATCACCAAAGAGGGCGTGCCATGCAAGGTGTCGCCCAAACAGATCGCGTCCGAGCCGGACTATGCCGAACTTGCGATCGAGTTCGGCGAGTGGCACGCCTCGCTCGTCGCGCTGCGCAGCGCCGCTGAGATCGTCGCGGTGCAGGCCGCCGGCCTTCGCGCCGGGGCCGCTTTCGCCACCGCCTACACCGCCGCCAAGCGCGCCGCCGGGGTAGCCGACTTCGACGACCTGATCAGCTGGACCCGCGCGCTGTTCGACCAGCCGGGGATGGGCGATTGGGTCCGCTACAAGCTCGACCGCCGCACCGACCATATCCTCGTCGATGAGGCGCAGGACACCAACGCCCACCAATGGGCGATCGTCGAGGCGCTCGCCGCCGAGTTTTTCGCCGGGTCGAGCGAGTCCGAGCAGCGCTGGCGCACGCTGTTCATGGTCGGCGATTTCAAGCAGGCGATCTTCGGTTTTCAGGGTACGGACCCGGGCGAATTCAACCGTATGCGCGACACTGTTCGCATCCGGGCGCAATTGCTGATTGAGGCTGAGGATCAAGCCGATTCGGGCGGCCCGCGCCTTGCCCGCGAATTCCGCGACCTGTCGATCGACGCCAGCTTCCGCTCCGCTCCGGCCATCCTCGACGCGGTCGACGCCGTCATCCGCGAGGTCGGTTTTGCCGAAATGGGATTGCCCGACCGTCCCAATCCGCACCACGCGGTCAATGCCGCCTGGCCCGGCCGGGTCGAGCTGTGGCCCGCGTTCGTCGCCGAAGCGCCCGATGAGGACGCCGACGGCGAGGAAGGCTGGATTACCGACGCCGACCGGCTTTACGCCACTCGCCTCGCCGATCAGGTCAAGGCGCTGCTCGACGAAGCCCCGATCCTGTCCTCGACCAAGCGCCCGCTGTGCGCCGGAGACATCATGATCCTCGTCCGCAGCCGCAAGGAACTGGCCTCGCTGCTCGTCGCGCGATTGTTCGCGGCGAAGGTGCCGGTGGCGGGGATCGACCGCCTCCACCTCCAGAAGCCGCTCGCCGTGCGCGACCTCATCTCGGCGATCGGCTTCGCGGTCCAGCCGCTCGACGACCTCAACCTCGCCGGGCTGCTGGTCTCGCCGCTGATCGGCTGGGACCAGGACGATCTCTACCGCCTCGCCCAGCCGCGTCCGCGCAATCAGCCGCTGTGGCGTGCGCTTCGGGAGGCGGCGAAGATCGAACCGTTCGCCGCAGACGCGCTCGCCAAGCTGCTGGAATTGCTGCGGATCGCCGATTTCGTCACCCCTGCACGCTTCCTCGAAACGATCCTCTCGGGTCCGCTCGACGGCCGCCGTGCCTTACTGTCGCGATTGGGCGAGGCGGCGCGCGACCCGATCGACGAATTGCTCGCCGCCGCGCTCGAGTTCGAACGAACCGAGATCGCCTCGCTCGACCGCTTCCTCGCCTGGTTCGAACGCGGCGACGTCGAGATCAAGCGCGACACCGCCGCGCCGGGCAACGCCGTGCGGGTGATGACCGTCCACGGATCGAAGGGCCTCGAAGCCCCGGTCGTGATCCTCGCCGACGCCACCGCCGACCCGGCGAAGATGGGCGGCTCGCGAAATTTCGAGGTTGAGATTCGAAAGGGGGTCAAGGTTCCGGTTGTGCGGCCGCGCAAGCCGGAGATGGTCTTTCCGTTCGGCGACATCGCCGCTGAACACAAGGAACGCGAGTTGCAGGAGCATTGGCGCCTGCTCTACGTTGCCCTGACCCGCGCCGCCGAACGGCTGGTGATTGCCGGCGTCATGCCCCGCAAGCTGTCCGACGATAGCTGGCATGCTCGGGTCGAACGCGCGCTCACCGGGCTCGGGGCTGTGAAGGACGAAGTGGGAAGTTTGGTCTATCGGGGCACCATCCGTGGGTTTCCGGTGCGGCGGACGGGAAGCAGCGTGAAGATCGCGGCGGTGGCCCAACCTGCCTGGCTGCACTCCGTGGCGCCCCCCGAACCCCGCCCCCCGCGCCCCCTCTCGCCGTCGTCGATGCGCGATGATCGAGAAGTTTCAGCACCGCCAAATCCCACCCAGATCGCCGCCGCGAAGAGGGGGACTTTGCTCCACGCCTTGTTCGAACGCCTCCCGGGAGTCGCTCCTGCCGACCGCCGAAGCGCCGCGCTGCGCTGGCTCGAGCGCTCGGCCGACGTCGCCGATCAGGAGGCGAGGGACGAACTGGTCGACACCGCGCTCCGCGTCCTCGACGACCCCGCCTTCGCCGCCGTCTTCGCCCCCGACGCCCTCGCCGAGGCCCCGATCGCCGCGACGCTTCCCGACGGCCGGGTCATCGCCGGCACAGTCGACCGCCTCTGCGTCAGCGACGACCTCGTCCGCGTGATCGACTTCAAGACCGGCCGCGCATCTCCCTCGCACGCGATCCAGATGACCGCTTATCGCGACGCGCTCGCCGTCATCTTCCCCGGCCGCCGTATCGAGGCCGCGCTGCTCTACACCGCTACCCCGGAGCTGGTGACGCTTGTCGGTTGAGTGGAACGACGACAGTCCCCATATGCGGGGTCAACTCAAGACTCGGGAGTATCCGACATGGCCACTAAATCCGTTACCGACCAGACCTTCGACAGCGACGTGCTGCAGTCCGCGACCCCCGTGCTGGTCGACTTCTGGGCAGAGTGGTGCGGCCCCTGTAAGATGATTGCGCCAGCGCTCGAGGAGATTTCGGGCGCGCTCGGCGACAGGCTTCAGATCGTCAAGCTCAACATCGACGAGAACCCCGAGACCCCCGGCAAGTACGGCGTCCGCGGCATCCCGACGATGCTCCTGTTCAAGGGCGGCGAGCCGGTTGCGACCAAGGTCGGCGCAGCGCCGCGCAGCAACATCCAGCAGTGGATCGAAGCGCAGCTCTAACGCACTACCGCAAGCCCTCGTACGAATTGACTAGTCGAGGGCTCAACCCTACATCGCGGCGACGTTTCGCCCCCTTGCGGGCGAGCCCTTTGCCGCGCCTGTTCGCCCGCTCGCGGCCCCTGAAGGAAGTCTAATGTTCGCCGCCCTTGCCAAGAATATCTTCGGTTCGTCCAACGATCGCTACGTCCGCAGCCTTGGCAAGATCGTCGACGCGATCAACGGCTTCGAACCGGCAATGGCGGCGATGTCGGACGACGAGCTTCGCGGCCAGACGCTGCGTTTCCGCGAAAGGCTCGCCGGCGAAGATGCGCTCGATGACATCCTCCCCGAAGCGTTTGCCACCGTTCGCGAAGCCGCCAAGCGCTCGCTCGGTCAACGCCATTACGACGTCCAGCTGATCGGCGGGATCGCACTCCACCGCGGCGAGATCGCCGAAATGCGCACCGGCGAGGGCAAGACGCTCGTCGCGACGCTCGCCGTCTACCTCAACGCGCTCCCCGGCAAGGGCGCCCATGTCGTTACCGTCAATGACTATCTCGCCCGGCGCGACGCCGATTGGATGGGTCAGGTTTACCGCTTTCTCGGGCTGACCGTCGGGGTGATCGTCCCCAACCTGACCGACGAAGATCGCAAGGCCGCTTACGGCTCCGACATCACCTATGGCACGAACAACGAGTTCGGCTTCGATTACCTGCGCGACAACATGAAATACTCGCGCGAGCAGATGGTCCAGCGGCCATTCAATTTCGCCATTGTCGACGAGGTCGATTCGATCCTGATCGACGAAGCGCGCACCCCGCTGATCATTTCCGGACCGACCGACGACAAATCCGAGCTCTACCTCAGTACCGACGCGCTGGTGAAAACCTTCGTCGAAAGCGATTACGAGCTCGACGAGAAGCAGAAGTCGATCGTGCTGACCGAAGAAGGCACCGAGAACGCCGAGCGCATGCTCGAGGCGCAGGGCCTGATTGAGGGCGCCAACCTCTACGCCGTATCCAATACGCAGGTCGTTCACCACCTCAACCAGGCGTTAAAGGCCAACAAGATGTTCAAGCGGGACATCGATTACATCGTCAAGGACGGCAAGGTAATCATCATCGATGAGTTTACCGGGCGGATGATGGACGGACGCCGCTGGTCCGACGGCCTCCACCAGGCGGTCGAGGCCAAGGAAGCGGTCGCGATCGAGCCCGAGAACCAGACGCTCGCCTCGATCACCTTCCAGAACTTTTTCCGCATGTATCCGAAATTGTCGGGCATGACCGGCACCGCGCTGACCGAAGCGCCTGAATTCTTCGACATCTACAAGATGAACGTCGTGTCGATCCCGACCAACGTCGATGTCCTGCGGGTCGACGAGGACGACGAGTTCTACAAGAATATCACCGACAAGTTCGCCGCGATCGCCGACGAGATCGCCAAGCGCAAGGAGAAGGGCCAGCCGATCCTGGTCGGCACAGTCTCGATCGAGAAGTCGGAAATGCTGTCCGAATTCTTGAACGAACGCGGGATCCAGCACGAAGTCCTCAACGCCCGCTTCCATGAGAGCGAGGCGCATATCGTCGCGCAGGCCGGATCGATGAGCGCGGTGACGATTGCCACCAACATGGCCGGTCGCGGCACCGACATTCAACTGGGCGGCAATGTCGAGTTCCGTATCGAGGATGAGCTGAAGGACGTTCCCGAGAGCTCCGAGCGTGACGCCGCCATCGCCAAAATCAAGGCGGAGGTCGCCGAACAGAAACGGCTTGTGCTCGAGGTCGGCGGTTTGTTCGTGCTCGGCACCGAGCGTCATGAAAGCCGCCGCATCGACAATCAGTTGCGTGGCCGCTCGGGCCGCCAGGGCGATCCCGGCCTGTCGCGTTTCTACTTGAGCCTCGACGATGATCTGCTGCGCATTTTCGGCCCCCAGACGATGTTCGCACGGCTGATGAACAAGAATCTGGAGGACGGCGAGGCGATCGTCTCCCCGTGGATCTCGAAGGCGATCGAGACCGCGCAAAAGAAGGTCGAGGCGCGCAATTACGACATCCGCAAGCAGGTCGTCGAGTTCGACGACGTCATGAACGACCAGCGCAAAGTGATCTACGAGCAACGCGCTGACATCATGGATTCGGAGCATGTCAGCGACGTCGTCACCGACATGCGCGCCGAGACCATCACCAGCATTGTCGCCGCGCACTGCCCGCCCGGAACCTATCCCGAGCAGTGGGACGTGGCCGGCCTGACGGAAAGCGTCGACGCCGTTCTCGGTATTCAGCCGCCGATCGATGCATGGCTCAGCGAGGAATCGGTCGAGCCCAACATGGTCGCCGAGCGCATTCAGGCCGAGGCCGACGGCATCATGAATGCCAAGATCGCTAGCGTCGAGAATGATCATTGGGTTCAGATCGAGAAGAGCGTACTGATTCAGACGCTCGACCATTTCTGGAAGGAGCATCTGGCCACACTCGACGCGCTGCGCCAAGTCATCCACCTGCGCAGCTATGCCCAGAAGAAGCCGATCGACGAGTATAAGCAGGAAGCCTTCCTGCTGTTCGAGCGGCTGCTGATCGCGATCCGAGAGGATTGTACGCGGGTGCTGATGCGGGCGCAGGTCACGCTCGAGCCAGCGCCATTCGAGCTGCCCGATTTTATCACGAGTCACATCGATCCGATGTCGGGCGACGATGATACGGCAGACATCGACCGGGCGACTGGCGCGATCCTGTCGAGCCGCCCGCCGCTCCAGTCGATGCTGCCGCCGATGCCCAGCCTCGATCCCGGCGCGACCGACGCCGAGCGCGCGGCCGGAGTAACGCTTGGCACTGTGCCCGAGCCCGAGAGCCGCAACTCGCCATGCCCGTGCGGATCGGGCCGCAAGTATAAGCATTGCCACGGCGCGCTGGCCTGAGCTGGCCGGGATGATCGATCGCGGCACGCTGCGGGCTGCCTATCGGCCTGACGAAGAGCGGGTAGTCGCAGAGCGGCTCGAGCAGGCTCGACTTCCTGCCAGCGCCGCGCCGGTCGCCAACGCTATCGCGCGTACGCTGGTCGAGCAGGTGAGAGCGCACAAGCCCGCCGGGCTCGACGCCTTCCTCCACGCCTATGACCTTGGCAGCGACGAGGGCGTGGCGCTGATGTGCCTCGCCGAAGCGCTGCTGCGTATTCCCCACGCCGAGACCCCTGACGATCTGATCCACGACAAGCTGTCCGGCCCGGACTGGGCGGAGCAGCTTGGCGGATCGCGTTCGACCTTCGTCAACGCCGCGACGATTTCGCTGCTGCTCACCGGCAAGGTGCTCGATCACGCCAACGACCGCACCGAAGGCTGGCGGGCGAGCCTCGGCCGGGCGGTTGGACGGCTTGGCGAACCCGTGATCCGCACCGCGGTAGGTCAGGGGATGAAGATCCTCGGAGCGCAATTCGTTTTTGGCCGCACCATCGACGAAGCATTGGCGCGCGCCAAACCCGAGCAGGCGAAGGGACTTGGCCACAGCTTCGACATGCTCGGCGAGGCCGCCAAGACTCACGCCGACGCCGCCCGCTATGCCTCCGCTTACGCCGGCGCGCTCGACCGCATCGCCGCCAGCGCGAGCGGCGGGTTTCGCGCCGCGCCCGGCATTTCGGTCAAGCTCTCGGCGCTTCACCCGCGCTTCGAATTCGCCCACGCCGACGAAGCCAAGGCGGCGATGCTGCCGGTGCTGCGCGACCTCGCCGCCAAGGCCAGTGCAGCCGACGTCCATTTCACTATCGACGCCGAGGAAGCCGATCGCCTCGAACTGTCGCTCGACATCATCGAGGCACTCGCCGCCGATGATGCGCTGTTCGCCAACAACTGGGGCGGCTTCGGCCTGGCGATTCAGGCCTATCAGAAGCGCGCCGTACCGCTGGTCGGCTGGGTTGCCGATCTCGGCCGCAAAACCCGTCGCCGGCTGATGGTCCGGCTGGTCAAGGGTGCCTATTGGGACAGCGAGATCAAGGCCGCACAAGTCGCCGGGCTCGACGACTATCCGGTGTTCACGCACAAGGTCGCGACCGACGTCTCCTACCTCGCCTGCGCCAAGGCGATGCTCGCTGCCGACGACGTGATCTACCCCGCCTTCGCGACCCACAACGCCACCACGATCGGCGCGATCAAGGCGCTCGCCGGAGCGAAGCCAATGGAGTTCCAGCGGCTCCACGGCATGGGCGAGGGGCTGTATGAGGAACTGGCGACGCTGGAGCACCAAATGGGGCAACCGCAGACCCCGGTGCGGATCTATGCGCCGGTCGGCAGCCACAAGGAATTGCTTGCCTATCTCGTCCGGCGTCTGCTCGAGAACGGCGCCAATTCGAGCTTCGTCAATCGCATCGCCGATGACGAGATCCCAATCGAGGCACTGGTCCGCGATCCCGTCGCCGAGCTGTCGGCCATGACGCCCAAACGCAACGTCGCGATCCCGCTGCCCAGCGCGATCTTCGGCAAGGGCCGCCGTAACAGCGCTGGCTGCGACCTCAGCGACCCGCTGGTGCGCGAACCGCTGCTCGACCGCCTGCGTGGACTGGAAAGCAGGAATTGGAACGCCAAGCCTACGGTGGGGCAGGGCGAAACACCGCGTGCCGTCGTCTCGCCCTTCGATACGCAGCTGGTCGTCGGCTGGGTCAGCGAAGCCGACGCAGCCGCCGTCGACGCAGCGGCTCGCGCCGCGTCCGCCGCCCAGCATGACTGGGACGCGCTCGGCGGCGTAGAGCGGGCCCGGTTGCTCGACTTTGCCGCCGACCTGTTCGAGGCTCGCCGCGAGTTGTTTTATTCGCTGTGCATCCGCGAGGCCGGCAAGACCCTCTCCGACGCCGTCCTGGAAGTGCGCGAGGCGGTCGATTTCCTCCGCTTTTACGCCGCCGAAGCCCGGGCGAAGTTCGACCGGCCAACGTCATTGCCCGGGCCGACCGGGGAGCTCAACGAATTGCGGCTCCACGGACGCGGGGTGTTTGCCTGCATCAGCCCGTGGAATTTCCCGCTCGCCATCTTCATCGGTCCGGTCGCGGCGGCACTGGCGGCGGGCAACGCAGTGCTCGCCAAGCCGGCCGAACAGACGCCGCTGATCGGCGCGCTCGCGATCGAGCTCATGCACGAGGCCGGAATCCCGCGCGCAATCGTCCAGCTGGTTCCGGGCGATGGCTCGACCGGCGCGGCGCTGACGACGCACCCGCTTGTCGCCGGGGTCGCCTTCACCGGGTCGACCGATACCGCGCGCAAGATCAACCGCGGCCTGGCCGAACGGCCCGGACCGATCATCCCGCTGATCGCCGAGACCGGCGGCCAGAATGTCATGATAGTCGATTCGTCGGCGCTGTCCGAGCAGGTTACCCGCGATGTCATCGCGTCGTCGTTCCAGAGCGCCGGCCAGCGCTGCTCGGCGCTGCGGGTACTGTTCGTCCAGGACGATGTCGCCGACAGCATGCTCCAGATGATTGCGGGTGCCATGCAAGCGCTGACGGTCGGCGACCCGCGCGACCTCAGGACCGATGTCGGCCCGGTGATCGACGAGGACGCCAAGCGCGTGCTCGACGACCACATCGCCGAACTCACCGGCAAAGCAAAGCTGCTCGCCATTCTCGAACTGCCCGATCTTCCCGGGTACTTCGTCGCCCCGACGATGATCGAAATCGCGAGCCTGGCCGACCTCGACGCTGAGTATTTCGGTCCGGTCCTCCACGTCGTGCGCTGGAAATCGGGCGAACTCGAGGCCGTCATCGACGCGATCAACGCCACCGGTTTCGGTCTGACACTCGGCCTGCAAAGCCGGATCGACACGACGCGGACGCTGGTCGAACGCCGCGCCCGCGTCGGCAACTTCTACGTCAACCGCAACCAGATCGGCGCGGTGGTCGAAAGCCAGCCGTTCGGCGGCGAAGGACTTTCGGGAACTGGCCCCAAGGCCGGCGGCCCACATTATGTCGCGCGCTTCGCCACCGAGCGCGTGACCTGCATCGACACCACAGCGGCGGGTGGCAACGCGACCCTGATGGCCTCTGTTTGATCGAAGAACGGTGCCAGCCAGCGCCTCGGGAACCAGCAGCGATGGCTCCCCGGGCCTGATTCGAACAGGCGACCATTCGATTAACAGTCGAACGCTCTACCGCTGAGCTACCGGGGAACACCTCGTCGTGCGAAGCGAGGCCCCCTTTAGCGCCGCGACGTTCCAAGGCAAGCCCCAAGCGCTCAATCAGTGCGCAAATTGCTCCAGCGTGATCCGCTCGTCGAGGGCGTGTTCGGGGTCGAACAACAAGGTTAGCGTGGGGCCCTTCGATAGGCAGACATCAACCGTCACGACGTCGCGCACTTCATACTGGTCCGCGACCGCCGATACCGGCCGGTTGAGCGGATCGAGGACGCGAAATCGGATCACGACGTCGTCCTGCAGAATGGCACCCTGCCAGCGGCGTGGGCGGAACGGGCTGATTGGTGTCAGCGCGAGCAGTTTCGCGGCGAGCGGCAGGATCGGACCGTGGGCGGACAGGTTATAGGCGGTCGAACCTGCCGGCGTCGCCACGAGCACCCCGTCGCACACCAGTTCCGGCATGACGACGCGGCCGTTGACGCTAACCTCGATCTTGGCGGTCTGGCGGGTTTCGCGGAGCAGCGAGACTTCGTTGATCGCTGCGCGGACAACGGTCCCTCCGTCAATCGTCGTCGCCGTCATGGTCAGCGGGGTGACCTTTATCGCCTTGGCATTGGCGATGCGCTGCGCCAGCCGGTCGAGCCGCCATTCGTTCATCAAGAAACCGACCGTTCCGCGGTTCATCCCGAACACCGGACGCGGCGCTCCCTGCTCGAGCATCAGGTGCAGCGTCTGCAACATGAACCCATCACCGCCTAGCGCCACTAGCGTTTCGGCCGTCTGAGCTTCCTCCCAGCGATAGCGCGTCCGGAGCAATCCGGCGGCGACCTGTGCAACCTCGGTGCCCGACGCGAGCAGCCCGACGCCGGCGAGCGCACGGCGCGACGAGGTGGACGGGGGATGGGTCTCGCGATTCATGCGCGGAGCATAGGGATTTCATGACGCCGCGCCACTGTCCCGCGATGGGTCGGCACGATTGCGCGACTTCCTTCCTGGTTCGTGTCGGCCCAGGGGTGGAAGCAATGGTCGATTTTCCAAATTGTCGAGCCCAGGAAGGCAAAGACCTGGATAAGCGCGCGTCCGACACGCCCGTACCGCAACCGTTGCCGATAGAGCGCGACCATGAACTTGAGCGGGCGATCGCCCGTGATCAGTTCGCGATCCTGTTCCAGCCGCAGATCGAGCCCGGTACAGGCCGGGTCGTCGGCGTGGAAGCCCTCGCCCGGTGGGACAGGGAAGAAGGCCCCGAGGCTTTGTTCGCCCGCGCCGCTAAACACGGCTTGAGCGAGCGGTTGTCGCGCGTCGTCCAGCGCAAGGCACTCAGCACGGCCGGCAAGTGGCGCGGTCCGCTCCAAGCCTTACGGCTTTCGATCAACCTCATCCCCCAGGACCTGACGCGCGACGGCTATGTCGGCTGGCTGCTTGCGGAGATCGAGGCCGCTGGACTGCGGCCCGAGCGAGTGACCGTCGAAATCACCGAATCGAGCCTGATTTCGGACCAGCCGGCTGCCGCGGCGCGACTCGCCTGCCTGCGCGCCGCCGGGGTGCAGATCGCGATCGATGATTTTGGCACCGGCTATTCGAGCCTCGCGTATCTGACGACGCTGCCGCTTGACACGCTCAAGATCGATCGCGCGATGATCGCCGACCTGGTGGGCGGGTCGCGCGACCGGATCGTGGTCCGCGCGATGATTCGACTCGCGCGCGAACTTGGTCTCAAGGTCGTCGTCGAGGGCGTTGAATCGGTTGAGCAACTGCTGCTCGTCGCCGACTGGGGCTGCGACCTTTACCAGGGATTCCTTGGGGCGGGCGCGCTCGACTGCGACGAGCTCGAACGTTTCGTTACCGCCTCGCTTGCGCAAGCCGCCTGACGCTCACGCCGGCTCGAGCTCTTTCTTCAACGCCGCCTCGCCCGCCGCCAGCACCCGCGCCAGCCCGCGCGACAATTGCACCGCGCCGGTCAGCCGCGCCTCGTCGCTCGGCCAGTCGCGCGATACGATCAACTTGCTGTCGGGCCGCAACCTGGCCGCGCCTTTCAACCGCTCAACATATGCGAACAGCCCGGCAAGATCGGGGAAGCCGTCGGGAACGAAGGTCACCACCGCACCCTTGGCGCCGACGTCGAGCTTGGCGATCCGCGCCTTGCGGCAATTGATCTTGGTCTCGACGATCTGGAGCAGGTTCGATGTCTCCTGGGGCAGGGGCCCGAACCGATCGATCAGTTCGGCGGCAAAGGCCTCGACCTCCTGCCGGTCGTCGAGCTCGGCCAGCCGGCGGTACAGACCCATCCTGAGGTCGAGATCGAGCACATAGGTTTCGGGGATAAGGATCGGCGCCTCGACGCTGATCTGCGGTGCATATTCCTCGCGCCGCTCGCCGCCGCCCGCCTTCATCTCCAGGATCGCCTCCTCGAGCATCGATTGGTAGAGTTCAAACCCGACTTCCTTGATGTGCCCCGACTGCTCGTCGCCGAGCAAATTGCCCGCGCCGCGAATATCGAGATCGTGGCTGGCGAGCTGGAACCCCGCACCGAGGCTGTCGAGATTGGCCAACACCTGCAGCCGTTTGTCGGCGCCTTGAGAGATGCTGCGATCAGGAGTGGTCGTGAGATAAGCGTAGGCACGGGTCTTCGATCGCCCGACGCGCCCGCGCAGTTGGTACAATTGCGCCAGCCCGAACCGATCGGCGCGATGCACCACCAGCGTGTTTGCACTCGGGATGTCGAGCCCGCTCTCGACGATCGTAGTTGACAGCAAGACGTCGTATTTACGGTCGTAGAAGGCGCTCATCCGCTCCTCGACCTCAGACGGACTCAACTGTCCATGGGCGGTGATCGCGCGCACTTCGGGCACTTCCTCGCGCAGCCATTCCTCGATGTCGGCGAGATCGGCGATCCGCGGAACGACATAGAAGCTTTGGCCGCCGCGATAATGTTCGCGCAGCAGCGCCTCGCGGATAACCACCGGATCGAGTGGAGTGACATAGGTCCGCACCGCCAGCCGGTCGACCGGCGGGGTCTGGATCACCGATAGTTCGCGCAGGCCCGACATCGCCATTTGCAGCGTGCGCGGGATCGGGGTCGCGGTCAGGGTCAGGACATGGACGTCGGCCCGTAGCGCCTTCAGCCGCTCCTTGTGGGTGACTCCAAAGTGCTGCTCCTCATCGACAATGACGAGCCCTAACTTCCTGAACTTGATCGCCTTCGCCAAAAGGGCGTGGGTGCCGATGACGATATCGACCGTGCCCTTTTCCAAGCCTTCCCGGGTCTTTTTCGCCTCGGCCGCCGTGACCAGCCGCGACAGTCGCCCGACCTCGATCGGGAAGCCCTTCATCCGCTCGGCGAAATTGTTGAAATGCTGGCGGACGAGCAGAGTGGTCGGGCCGATCAGCGCGACCTGATAGCCCGCCATCGCCGCGACGAAGGCGGCGCGCAGAGCGACCTCGGTCTTGCCGAAGCCAACGTCGCCGCACACCAGCCGGTCCATCGGATTGCCCGCCGCGAGGTCGCCAAGCACCTCCTCGATGGCACGATCCTGGTCGTCGGTTTCCTCGAACGGGAAGCGGTCGACGAAGGAGGCGTAGGCGCTATCGACCTCGATCACCGCGCCCGGCCGGGTCGCGCGCATCGCGGCAGTCTTGATCAGCTCGCCCGCAATCTCGCGGATCCGCTCCTTCATCCGCGCCTTGCGCCGCTGCCATGCCTCGCCGCCGAGCCGGTCCAGCGGGGCCTTCTCGCTCTCAGAGCTGCCGTAGCGGGTCAGCACGTCGATATTCTCGACCGGGACGTAGAGCTTGTCGCCGCCGGCATACTCGAGCGCGACGCAATCGTGCGGCGCCTTGCCGACCATGATCGAGGTCAGTCCGTCGTAGCGCGCCACGCCATGCTCAGCGTGGACGACGAGATCACCGGGCGACAGGGTCGCGAGTTCCGACAGGAACGCGTCGGCGCTCTTGCGGCGCTTCTTCCGCCTTACGAGCCGATCGCCGAGCATGTCCTGCTCGGTGAGCACCGCGACTTCGGGCGTGGTGAAGCCATGGTCGAGCGGCAGCACCAGCAGCACAGCATCAGCCTTGGCGCCGAGCGCTTCCTGCCACGTGTCGGCCTGCTTGATCCGCTCGAGGCCATGGTCGGCGAGCAGCCCGGCAAGCCGTTCGCGCGCGCCGCGGCTATAGCTCGCGAGCACGACCTTATGGTTGGATTTCTTCAGCTTGGCGGCGTGATCGACGACCGCTTCGTAGATGTTGACGTTTTGCGCTCGCTCGGGCGCGAAGTCGCGCGCGCCTTCGACTCCGAAGTCGATGGTTTGCTCGCTCGCCGGCTCGGGGAAAGTCGAGGCGCAATGGATCCGGCGACCCTCGATCGCTCCGCGCCATTCCTTGTCCGACAGATACAAGGTCGACGGCGGCAACGGCCGATAGCTGCCTGGTTCGGCGACCATCGCCCGCTCGCGATTGGCGAAATAGTCCTGGATCGCCTCCGACCGGGTCTCGTGCGAACCGTCGGCGCCAGGGTCGCGCAGGATCACGTCATGCTCGCCGAGATGGTCGAACAACGTCGACATTTTCTCCTCGAACAGCGGCAGCCAATGCTCCATCCCGGCCAGCCGCCGCCCATCGCTGACCGACTGGTACAGCGGATCACCGGTCGCATTGGCGCCGAACGTTTCGCGATAGCGCGCGCGGAACCGCTTGATGCTCTCCTCGTCGAGCAGCGCCTCGGACGCCGGCATCAGCGTGAACGCTTCGGCCGGGCCGGTCGTCCGCTGATCCGCAGGGTCGAACCGCCGCATCGTCTCGATCTCGTCACCGAAGAAATCGAGCCGGATCGCGGTGCTCTCGCCTGCCGGGAACAGGTCGATCAGCGATCCGCGCACGGCATAGTCGCCCGCGTCATGGACCGCGTCGGTGCGTTGGTAGCCGTTGGCGCCGAGCAGCTTGATCAGCGCATCGCGATCGATCCGCTCGCCCTCGGCCAGCCGCCGCGTGAGTTGGCGAATCCGGAACGGGGTCAGCATCCGCTGCGCCGCCGCATTCGCCGTGGTTACAAGCAGTTGCGGCCCCTTGCGTGGAACCTGCAGCAACTGGAGCGTCGCCAGGCGCTCGGCCATCACCCGCAGCGCCGGCGACGCGCGGTCGTAGGGCAGGCAGTCCCATGCCGGCAGGGTCAGCACCTCGACCTCGGGCGCGAACACCGGCACGGTGTCGGCCAGCGCACGCATGGCGGCTTCATCGGCGGCAAGGAGAACTGCGCGCCCGCTCTTTGCCGTGCCATCGGCGGCGCGGGCGAGGTCTGCGGCAAGCCACGGCAGGAATCCGGTCGGGACTGCTGCCAGGATCAGCGGATCGCCCGCCTTCAATATCCGGGAAAGCGCGTTGTTCACTTGAAAACCTTGATAAAGTCGAGCCGCCGCAGTTCGTCCATCATCGCCCCCTGATAGCGGTCCGGCGCCGGCTGGGTTCCGATCGCCCATGCCATGATGTCGACGTCGGTCTCCTCGAGTAGATCGGCGAACCAGTCGCGCTCGGCTTCACTCCACCCAGCGTGATGTGTATCGAAAAACCCGCCGATCATCATGTCGGCTTCGCGAGTTCCGCGGTGCCAGGCGCGATATTTGAACGCTCTCAATGTTTCGTTCACTTGCCCGTTCCCGACGCGAAAAAATCCCGCCGGCGAAGATCGCCGCGGGTGGTGGTGGTGCATGTAGGCGCTTGGGCCGCTTGGCGCTAGGGAAGGGAAATGCGCCCCGAGATCCTCAATCCCCTGTTCGCCGAGGTCGAGGTGTTGAAGGGTGTCGGCCCGGGGATCGCTAAGGCACTCGCCCGCCTCGGGCTGAAGCGCGCAGTCGACCTCGCCTATCATTTACCCACCGGCACGATCGATCGGCTCCGCGTACCCGCCGCGACTGGGGCGATGATCGGCCGCATCGTGATCCTCGACGTGACCTCGTTCGACAGCCGTTCGCCAGCGGGGAAGGGACCGACCCGGATCTTTGCCGCCGACCGTGACGGCAACACCATAACCTTGACTTTCTTCAACAATCCCGGCTGGGCGAAGAAGCAGCTTCCGCTCGGCGAGCTGCGCACCGTGTCGGGCAAGCTGGAAGCCTATGGCGACGAGTGGCAGATCATCCACCCTGAAATCCTCGAGGGCGGGGCCGAACCGCCACTGAGCGAGGCCATTTATCCGCTGACCGAGGGCATCGCCAATCGCCGGATGCGCGAGTTGGCCCTGACCGCGCTCCAGCGCGCGCCGGAGTTACCGGAATGGATCGAGCCGTCGTTGCTTCAGCGCGACGGGTGGCGGCCGTGGCGTGCGGCGCTCGCCGCAGCTCATGTAGATCCGCTCGCAACTGACGTCCGCAAGCGTTTGGCCTATGACGAGATTTTTGCCAACCAGCTCGCGTTGATGCTGATCCGCCAGCACGCCCGGCGGCGCAAGGGCGTGCCGCTCGCCGGCGACGGGCGGCTGACCAGCGCGCTCCAGCTGCCTTATCAGCTAACGAGCGCGCAGGCCCGTGTCGCGCAGGAAATCCGGAGCGATATGACCCAGGCCGCGCCGATGCTCCGCCTGCTCCAGGGCGATGTCGGATCGGGCAAGACGCTCGTCGCGCTGCTGGCGATGCTCGAGGCGGTCGAGGCGGGCGCGCAGGCGGCGATGCTCGCCCCGACCGAAATCCTCGCGCGCCAGCATTTCGCCACCCTCCAGCGCCAGCTCGACGCGATCGGAGTGCGCGTCGCGATCCTCACCGGGCGCGACAAGGGCCGCGCTCGCGAAGCGGTGCTGATGGGGTTGGCAAACGGGTCGATCGACATCCTCGTCGGCACGCACGCGATCTTCCAGGAGAAGGTCGCCTACAAGCGGCTTGGCCTGGTCGTGATCGACGAACAGCACCGCTTCGGCGTCTCGCAGCGCCTCCTCCTCACCGAAAAAGCCGCGCATCCGCCGCACCTGCTGGTGATGACCGCCACCCCGATCCCGCGCACGCTGACGTTGACCCAGTTCGGCGAGATGGACGTCAGCCGATTGGACGAAATGCCGCCGGGTCGCACGCCGGTCGAAACGCGGGTGATCAGCGATGAAAAACTACCCGAGGTGGTTGACGGGCTCGGCCGCCATATCGCCGCCGGGGGCCAGGCCTATTGGGTTTGCCCGCTGGTCGAGGAGAGCGGGAAGAGCGACAGTGCTGCGGCCGAGCAACGCGCCGCGGTGCTCCGCCTGCGCTTCGGGCCGGACAAGGTCG
>JBKJMA010000028.1:0-20328 GCA_046596505.1 Sphingomicrobium sp. | reverse complement strand
GCTGCGCGGCCGGCCCAGCGGGTCAACGCGGCCAGCACCGCCACTGTGCTGATCAGGAAGATTACGCCCGCCCATGAGGTGTTCCACAGCTCGCCGCGGTAGATCCCCAGTTGAAGGCTGTCGGCCAGCATCGCCGCTAGCAGCCACACTCCGCCCGCATGGACGGCATAATTCCATTTCACGAGCGTATCGCCGACTGGGCGTTCGAGCGCCGCGTCGCTTCGGCGCAGCAAGGCAAAGTGGCCGCCCAGCGCCAGCATCCACGCAATCCAGTCCGGACCGAACAACACATGCCGCCGCATCTCCAAGGTCACGAAAAATGTCATTGTGATCAAGGGCAGGCTGGCGCGTGCCGGCCAAGTGGCGACGCCCCAGTCCTTGCGCCGCCCGAACCAGTCGGCAAACCCGGCGGCACCGAGCACTGCCAGCATGGTCAACAGCGCTTGCTGATGCGGCTGGAAGACGGCCGGGGGAAATTCTCCGGCAATCACCGGGGGCAGTCGTCGGGTAACCTCCTGCGACAGGGCGAGGGCCGCCAGCCCGAAGCCGCCGAGGAAGATCACATGGCGCAGGCCGAACTCGGCCTGGGCATAATGCTTCGCCAAGTTCGATCCGCTGTGCGGCAGTTCGCGGCGCATCCACCACGCGGTAAGGAGCAACGGGATCGCCACCAGCGCCGCGCCAACAAAACCATTGTTGGCGAACGGGATGGGCGAGATATTGGCCGATAGCGTCGAGACCAAAATCAGGGCAGCGATCAGTTGCAACAGCAGCCCGAAGGCGCGGGGCATCCAACGCGCCTGCCTAAGGCCAACCCAGAACGCGCCGGCGCCTTCGAGCGCCCAGGCTGAGGAGGTCCATTTGGCATCGAGCGCCAATGGGATCGCCAGAGTGACAAACCCCACCCCGATCGCCAGCAGGCATTCGTTGAGCAGGCGCATCTCGTGACGCCGTCGCCGCAGTGTGACAGCGGCGATGCCAAGATAGGCCGCACCGAAGGCGAGCGCTGCGAAAGCGGTTCCGAAAGCGCGATCCTGCACCAGTCCCACTTCCAGCCCGAAGCCGGCAATGGCGGGGCCAAACAGCAGCGTTGAGTCTGCTGCATTGCCGAGCCTGCCCGGGGTATTATTGGCGTATAATAGAGCGGCAGCCAGATAGATCGCCATCGTCAGGCCAAGGAAGATCTGGCACGTCAGATAATGTTGCGGCGCGTAGCTCGTCATGCCCCACAGCGTCGCCGTGCCAAAGGTCGCAAAGAACCCAAGCAGGTTGAGTTCGCGCCACGATCGCCGCCACGCGATCGTTAGCAGGGTGAGGTTGAGGATGGTGAAATAGGTGAATAGGCCAGTCGGGGTCCGGGCCTCACCGCCGAGCAGCAGGGGCACCGCAAAGCCGCCGAAAAATGATGCGAACGCCATTCCCCGCGCGTCTTGGAGCAGCGCCAGCGCGCAGCCCAACACAGCGAAGATCATCATCAGTCCGAAGGCAGCCAGCGGCGGCATCAGCCCGAAGATCCGCGCCGCGCTAAACACGGTGAGATAAAGCACCGCGACGCCGGTGCCCTGGAGGGCGAGTCCGAAGGCCGGGCGCTTGATCCGCTTGTTGAAGCCGATCGCCAGCAGTGCCGCACCGACCGCCGCGACCAGCGCCAGTCGCGCTTCGACCGGAAGCAGCCCGGCATGGGCCACCAATCGCGCGAGGAAGGTCAGTCCGACGAACAGGATGATGAGCCCAACGCGGACGATGGTATTACCGCCGAGCAGCCAGTCGCGTGCCTTTGCCAGCCATTGTTCGACCTGCAACGGCTTGCGTGGTTCATCGACAGGGTCGGGGGTGGTTGCGGCTATGTCCTCGTAATTCGATCGAGCCTGCGCGCTGGTTTGCACCCGCTCCGGCACGGGTGCCGGTTCGAGCGCGGACCGCATGACGCGCGCGGGCTTTCGTTCGACCACGGTCGGCGAAGCTTCCGGAATGTCCAACGGGCCAGACCAGGCCAGCGCTCGATCGTGCGCGCGCGCAATTTCCCCGCGCATCGCCGATCGCAGCCAGCGGCCCATCGCTGCTCCGACCATGGCGCCAAGCACCAGCCCGAACTGAGAAAAGTCGGCCATGGCCCAGCCGATCAGCGCCCCCGCAGCAATTGCCCATAGGATCATCGCGCGCACATCCCCCCGCCTGGCCCCCAGACCCGTCCCTGCCTGCAGCTTCGCACATCTTTGGGCGAATGGAAGGGCAAGCGGTCGCCAAGGCACACTTCAGCTCCTCGGCAGGTAGAACCTCCGAGTCTAATGATCTGCATCGCACCTCTCCGTCGATCGAAGAACCATGCGAGGAACTGGCTGATGCTGTCGACTTGATCGTCATGGCGTCCTTGCGGGAACGCAGCGAACTCCATCTGCAAATCGCCGAGCCAAGCCGCGCGTTCGCGCAGCCAGACATGCCCCGCCTCGATGCGGGCAGACCCCGCATGGAGCCGTATGATCTTGTCCTCCTTTGGACCGAATGGGACAGGGTATGGGACGCCGTTATGCTGCGAGCGCAGCTGCTGGATGAGCGACGTTCCGGATCCCTTGTCTTCGATTATTGTTGCCCGCGGCTTCCACTGGCGCGCCAGTTCGACCACCCACCGCTTGAACGACGGGAAGTCACGCTGAGCTCGATCAACGTCGAGCAGGTAAAGCCGATCGCCGACTGCACCCCAGGTCGTGCAGACACTGTAATCGTGGTGCTCGTCGGACTTCGACGCCGTGTCCCATGACTGGTAGATGGTCATCTGCGCTGACGATGGCGGTTCGGCGTAGCGCTGGAACCATGCCCAGCGCACGACTTCTCCGTCGGCCGGAATGGGGCGTTGCTGATATTGGGCTGAGAAGGTCGCGGATCCGAGCTCCCGCTGCAGCCCGGCCCGTTCTGCCAACCGGTTGTCGGCGATCACGTAAGCGCGCTGTTCGGCATCGCTCAGGCAGTCGAGGCATAGCGTCGGGACTTGCTCGATGCATAGCAGTTGGGCAGCGGCAAGCCGGCCGTGGCCGGCGATGGCCTGCCGGCCCCATCGACCAGGACAGGGTTGGCAAAGCCGAACGCCCGGATGCTGTCGGCAATCTAGCGCACTTGCTAGCGGCTAAGCGTGCGGGCGTTGCGCGGTGCCGGCCGAAGATCTGCACCTTGCACATTCGCGGGTGGAAAGGCGAACGTCGAGCAGAGAAAATCGCTTACAGACGGGCTCGCTCCGCACCGTCCGCGTCACCAGCAATATCGATGGGCGCAGAAGTGGTTTGCCAGCGTCGAATTCTCTTTTTCCCCATCACCCCCTGGATAAGCGCTTCACGTCGACACCGAGAGCGTGAATCAGGCTCCGATCATATCCTTAGCGCCGCATGCCGAGCGGATGGCGGCGGCCTTCGAGGCCGCGGAAGATGCGTGGGCCGAGATCGAGGCGGAGCGGCGCCATGCGGCCATCGCGTTCGCCGTCGCCCTCACTTGTGCTGGTCGACCGACCCAGAATGTAGGCGGCCGAACTCTGGCCCTGGCTGCTGCTCCATTCGTACAGCGCATTGAACGCGACCAGCGGCACGAACAGCCGGCGTCCGCCGACCTCATAACCTCGCACCTGGTCGAGCGGCAGGCTGACTGCGCTCTTGAGCGCGATCTTGCCGAGCGGCGGGATCGTGGCGATGCGGTCGCCCATCCCGACCGGCGCATCGAAAAAGCGCCTCAACTCGGCGTCCTGCTCGGGCCCGGCGTTGACCATGCACGCCTCGACCAACACCTGGCGGGCGGGGGCGTTGCCCGAATTGGTCACGATGATGTCGAACATCACGCTCGCTTGGTTGTCGTCGATCACGGCGCGTGTCGGCTCGAACTCGATCTCGAGCCACGGCCGCAGGCGGGTCGACACGATGCCGGCGGGACGGGCAGTCGTTATGGCGGGGGGAGTGGTGGAAGGTTCGAGCGCGAAGGGATCGGGACGGCGAACGTTGATCGTCCCCCGCAGCGGAGCCGGCGGCGAAGGCGGGAAGCTGCGCGGGGGAAGTTCGCGGGGAAGTGGCAGCGGTCCGGTCGCGAGCGCGGGCGTGCGAAGCGGAGTCGCGCGGAACCGGCCGCGGAAAGCATAAGCCAGAACGCCGCCCCCGATCGCCAGCAGCGCGAGGATCCACGGCAGCAGCGACCCACTTTTGTCGTCGGGCAAGGGCTCGGCCGGGGACAGTCCGGCGTTGCCGACCGGCTGGCTCGACATGCGCGGAATGTCGCCCTCGATGGCCGGCGTCGGCCGCCGCGCCAGCGGGTCGGCGGGCGGCAGCGCGACCGTCACCGAGCTGGCGGGCGCGATCGCAGTTCGCTCGACCGGCGTCGGCACGGGCCGGACGTCGGCAGGGCGGGGCGCCGGCGTTTCGCGGGGCGCGGGGTTTGGCTGGATAACAAGACGCGAACCCGTCTCGCGCGGCGCGGTCCGCGCCGGCGACGTATTCGACGGATTGGTCGGCAAGGGACGGCGGGTGGTCGGGACGAGGTCCGGCTGCACCGGCGGAGCCGCCTGTTCGGTCGCTGGTCGCCCGAGCGAGAAATTGCGCAGCGCATCGGGGCCGACGGTGCCGGTCGATGCGCCATTGCCGCTCGTGTTGGCGGCGCCGACCCCATTGTCGGGCGCGGTCGACTGTGCCCACAAGGGCATGGGCGCGCTCACCACGGCGCCGATCACGGCCAGCGCCGCTAGCATCGAGCGGCCAGGAACCGCCGGGCATTGCCCGAATTTCGTCATGTCCAAGCCTTTTCACGCGCGGGACGAACCCGCCGACCTCCGCCCCCGGGCGCGTCATGACGCCTAAGGCGCGGCGCTTCAAGGGCCGGCTCTCCTAGCGCGCGTCGACCAGCACCAATTCGGCGGCGGCCAGCGCGACGATCTCGATCCACGCTTCACCGGCGATTGCGACGCCGTCGCGGGGACCCGCGGACACGCCGTTGACCGTGATCTCGCCCGACGGAACTAGGTAAAGGTGGCGCGCCGGGTCGACCTGGTGGACGATCGACTGGCCGGCCTTGAGCGTCGCCCCGAAGATCCGGGCATCGGCATGAATCGTCAACGCGTCATCGTCCGCCTGCCCGCTTGCGAGCAACTGGAACGCGTTGTCGCGGTCTTTCTGCGGGAACAGCATCGCCCCCCAGCCCGGCGCGATCCCGCGCTGGTCGGTCTCGATCCAGATCTGGAACAGCGTCGTTTCCTCGTCCTCAAGATTAAATTCCGAATGGGTCACCCCGGTCCCCGCGCTCATTACCTGGATGTCGCCGGCGCTGGTGCGGCCCTTATTGCCAAGCGAATCCTCGTGAGTGATCGCGCCGGAGCGAACATAAGTGACGATCTCCATGTCGCGGTGCGGGTGCGGCGGGAAGCCCGACCTGGCCGCGATGCGATCGTCGTTCCACACTCGGATCGCGCCCCAGCCCATCCGGGCAGGGTCGTTATAGTTGGCGAAGCTGAAGTGGTGGCGGGCGTCGAGCCAGCCGTGGTCGGCGTGGCCAAGCGATGCGAAGGGGCGAATGTCAATCATGACCGCAAGGTGGGAAGACCCCGCCGGCGATCAAGAAGTATTAGTGCTGTAACCGCAGCGCCTGGGCGTAATGTGCTGCTTTGGCGACATAATGCTCGGCCGAGACGAGCAGGGCGGCGCGTTCATCATCAGTCAGCGCGCGGATTGCTCTTGCCGGGCTTCCGACAATCAGCAGCCCCGGCTCGAATCTTTTCCCCTCGGTCACCAGCGCGCCGGCCCCGACCAGGCAGCCCTCGCCGATCACCGCGCCGTTGAGCACCCGCGCACCCATCCCGACCAGCGCGCCATCGTGGACCGTACAGCCGTGGAGGATCGCCGAATGGCCGATGGTGACGCGAGCGCCGATCGTCAGCGGCGCATCGGGATCGCTATGGCCGATCGTGCCGTCCTGGATATTGCTGTCCTCGCCGATCAGGATCGGGGTGTTGTCAGCGCGGATGACGGCGCCGAACCAGATGCTCGCCCGCGCAGCCAGCCGCACATCGCCGATCAGGTCAGCCGACGGCGCAACCCACGCGCCGGGGGCGAGGGAGGGCGATAGCTCATCGAGCGAGTAAAGCGGCATTGCCCCGGACTAGCCGTGCGCCGCATGGACCGCCAGCCCCGGGGACGCGAAAGACCAGCACACAAGCGGCGACGAGCTCCATTGCCCTCATCGCTCTTCGCTCGTGTCAGGCGGGTCCGCTCGTATCCCTTGTGAAACGCTCGGGGAGGCTTCACCATGCTCAGCTGGGAGGGCGCGGGTTCGCAAGGCGAATCGCGTCGATCATGGGGGAAGCAAGATGAACCAATCGACGGCGCAACGCGCTCGCAACACGGCCATTCGGGGCACCGCCCTCGCGCTCGCCTGGGCGCTGGCGACGACGGCAGCCTCGGCTCAGACGTCCGCGCAGGCCAGCGCTCCCGCATCGGCGGTGTCGACCTCGCCCACCGACATCATCGTCACCGCCCAACGCCGCGAGCAGAGGCTGCAGGATGTCGGCATCTCAGTCACCGTACTCAACGACAAGGCATTGTCGACGCTCAACATCAACAACGCGACCGACATCGCCCGCGCAGTGCCGAACCTAAAGTATAACGCTTATTCGTCTTCGCAGGTGGTGTTCAACATCCGCGGCGTGTCGCAGAACGATTATGGCGACCAGCAGGAACCGCCCGTCGCGGTCTATCAGGACGACTCCTATGCCAGCTCGATCAACACCGCGAGCTTTCCTGTATTCGACCTCGCGCGGGTGGAAGCACTGCGCGGTCCGCAAGGGACGTTGTTCGGGCGTAATGCGACCAGCGGCGCGGTCCAGTTCATCTCCCATCAGCCGACCCGGACCCCAGGCGGCTATGCCACCGTCACCTATGGCCGTTACAACCAGACCATCATCGAAGGCGCTGTATCGGGCCCACTCGGTGACACGCTGGCGGCGCGCATCGCGGGCATTTACGACCGGGATGACGGCTACATAAAATCGCTCATCCCCGGCCTCGGCGATCGCGGCGCCAACAATCATTACGCGTTCCGCGGCATCTTGGCTTTCACCCCGGCCGACACGTTCAAGGCCAAGCTGACCCTGCGCTATTCGAAGGCCGACAAGGAGCGCCAAGCCGGGCTCTATTCGCTTGAGCCGGCCTGCCCCAACGCCCAGTTCCAAGGCGAATTCTTGCCCCCCACCGCCAGCTGCGCCTATTGGGGGACCGGCCCGGGCGAGACCGGCACCGGCTTTCGCGACGACAGCATCACGCCGTCGCGTGGTGGCACGCCGTTCGCGTCCCGTGAGACCGAGCCGTCTTACGTCGACCGCTCATTGTTCGGTTCGACGCTGCGGCTCGATGCCAAACTCGGCGCGTTCGACTTCGTCTCGATCACCGATTACCAGCATCTCAACAAATTCTACACGGAGGGCGGCGACGCCTCGCCTGATCCCGGGGTCTATTTTTACCAGCGCGCCAAGTCGAACCAGGTGTCGCAGGAGCTTCGCCTGTCGACCAAGTTCGGCGCCAATGAGTTGGTCGTCGGCGCGTTCGGCATGATCATCGACGGCAAATACGGCGGCAAGTTCGCGTCGCTGTTCTACGGCTACGACCCGACCGTAACCTTTACCCAGAAGACCGAATCCTTTGCCTTCTTCGGGCAGGATGAATTCAAGTTGTCCGACCAGATCAAGCTGATCGGCGGGCTGCGCTATTGGCAGGACAAGAAGCGCGGCAATTATGTCGCGACCGAGCCGAGCACCGGCGTCGGCATCTTCTTCGGACCGGGCGGTACCTATTACACCAGCTTCGGCGTCCTTCAGCCGCAGACCGGGATCAACGTCAACGCCACTTCGGCGAGCCCGACCTTCTCCGGCGTCACCGCGCGCGCCGAGATCGATTACAAGCCGAGCGACAAGCTATTGTTTTACGCAAGCTATAACCGCGGCAGCAAGAGCGGCGGCTTTACCTTTTCGACCGGAACCCCGTTCCCGACGTTCGAGACGGCGTTCCTCAACGGCATCCCCTACCGCCCCGAAGTACTCAATAGCTACGAAGTCGGGATGAAGTCCACATTAGGCCGCGGCACGACCCTCAACGTCGCCGCCTTCTATTACGACTACCAGGATTACCAGGCGTTCGCGCAGGTCGGCCCGGTCCAATCGGTCATCAACCTGCCGGCGATCGTGAAAGGCATCGAAGCCGAGTTCAATGCGCGGCCGTTTGACGGGTTCACCGTCCAGCTCGGCGCGTCGTTTCTCGACAGCAAGGTCAAGAATATCCTGCTTCCCGACCTCGCCACGGTCGTCACCCACAAATTGCCGCAGGCACCGGGCTTCTCGGGCAACGCGCTCGCCCGCTACGAATTCGGTCTCGGCGGCGGCATCGCCTCGATCCAGGGCGACGCCCAATATACCGGCAAGTTCTGCTTCACCGTGCTGTGCGCCCCGGTCGAGCGCGAGCGCGCATACACCGTCGCCAACGCCCGCATCGGTTTCGGCGCGGCCGACCGGTCGTGGGATGTCGCGGCGTTCGTCAACAACATCTTCTCGCGCGAATATCGCGCCTACGCGTTCGACAGTTCGCTGTTCGCGGGCGTCGTCGCGGGCGTCTATGCGAAGCCGCGGACGTGGGGGCTGACCGGCACCGTCCGCTTCGGGTCGAGCCGGTAAGCTCTAGCTCTGGGTGCGGGCTGACAGGGCCCGCACCACGTCGCTGGCGTCGCACTGCCCAACCGGCACCCCGCCCCGCGTCAACGTGATCGCCCCGCCCGCCACCGCCAGCTTCGCGCACACCTCGCTCAGCGGCTGGTCGCAGTCCATGGCCTCTCCCCCGCCGTGACCATCCGACGGGCGCATCGCCATCGCGCCGGTCAGAGCCGTCAGAGGGTTCATGTGCATCACGAACGCGCGGATAAGGTCGTTCGCCGGGTGGAGAATGATGTCTTCCGCCGTCCCCGTCTGGACGATCCGCCCGCCGTCCATGATCGAGATATGATCGCCCAGCTTCATCGCCTCGTCGAGGTCATGGCTGACGAACAGGATGGTCTTCTTGAGCCGCGCCTGAAGGTCGAGCAGTTCGTCCTGCAGCTTGGTCCGGATGAGCGGATCTAGCGCCGAAAACGGTTCATCCATCAACAGGATGCTAGCATCGGTGGCGAACGCGCGGGCTAGTCCGACGCGCTGCTGCATGCCCCCCGACAGCTCGCTCGCATAGCGCTCGGCCCAGTCGCTCAGCCCGACCAGCGCCAGCTTGTCGTCGACTCGGTCGCGGCGCTCGGCAGCCGACATGCCCTGCAGTTCGAGTCCCAGCCCGACATTCTCGCGCACCGTCCGCCACGGCAACAGCCCAAACTGCTGGAACACCATTGCCACCCGCGTCCGGCGGATCCGGCGCAGGGCGTCGGGCGCGCATTTGGCGACGTCGACCGTCGCGTCGCCATCGCGGATCAGCACCTGCCCGCGGATCGGCTGGTTGAGCCGGTTCGCGGCGCGCAGCAGGGTCGACTTGCCCGACCCCGACAGCCCCATCAGCACCGAGATCTCGCCCTCGCGCACCGCCAGGCTGGCATTGCTCACGCCAAGCACGACGTTGGCTTCGGCCGACAGCCGCGCGCGGTCGGCGCCGGCGTCGAGCAGGCCGAGCGCCCGCGTGCAGTCGGCCGGGCGACCGAACAGGATATCAACGTTGCGGAACTCGATCGCCGTGCTCGTCGGGCGGCCTCCGCCAGCCACCGCGTTCATCGAGCGGCCTTCGCCGGGCGCGACACCCGGTCGAGGATGATCGCCAGCAGCACGATCGCGAACCCGGCCTCGAAGCCCATCCCGACCTGCACCGTGTTGAGCGCCCTGACCACCGGCACGCCGAGCCCGCCCGCCCCGACCAGCGCAGCGATAACGACCATCGACAGACTAAGCATGATGCACTGGGTGATCCCGGCCTGGATCATCGGCGCCGCGCTCGGCAGCTCGACCTTCCACAGCAGTTGGCGCCGCGTCGCGCCGAATGCCTCGCCCGCCTCGACCAACGCCGGCGGGACCGATTCGATTCCGAGCTGGGTCAGACGCACCGGCGCGGGTAGCGCGAAGATGATCGTCGAGATGAGCCCCGGCACGATCCCAAGTCCGAACAGCACCAGAGTCGGGATAAGATAGACGAACGTCGGCAGCGTCTGCATCAGGTCTAGCACCGGGCGCAGCGCATTGCCGAGCCCCGGCCGGTGTCCCGCGGCAATGCCGATCGGGATGCCGATCAGCGACGAGATCAGGGTCGCGAACCCGACCAGCGCGAGCGTCTCGACCGTCGCCGCCCAATAGCCCTGATTGACGATGAACAGCAGCGCGGCACCAACGAACACGGCCAGCCCGACCGAACGTTTCGACCACCACACCAGCGCGCACGACAGCCCGATCAGGACCAGCGGCGGGACGGCGTTCAGTGCCGCAGTGAGCGCGCCGACAAGGTTGGTCACCACCGTCGACACGCCGTTGAAAAACCAGCTTTGAGTTTTCACCGCATCTACCAGCTCGGTCATCCAGTCGCCGACCGGCAGCTTGGTCAGGTAGAACGGGGTCGACGCGGTCGCCCCGGTCACTGCGGCCGCAAGCGCGGCGGCGGCGGGCTTGCCATCGGCGGTGGTGACTCCCTGCAGCCAGTGCGCCGATCGCTCGGGATGCGCCGCAAGCCACGCCTTGGCCGCGTCCGCCGGCGCCTGTTTGCTATCGAGAATCGCCGACATCAGAGCGTTGGTCTCGTCGATCGTAAGCGTCATGTTCGAAACCAGTCGCCCGACGTTGGGACAGGCCGCGACATAGCCGGCGCGGGTATTCTTGAAGACCGACGCCCCGCCGAAGTTCGGTCCGAAAACGGCATCCCCGCCGCTCAGGTAGCGCATCTTGAAGCGCAGGTTCATCGGGTGCGGGTTCCAGCCGAGGAACACCACCGGGTCGCGCGCCTTGGTCGCCCGCTCGACCTCGGCGAGCATTCCCTGCTCGCTCGATTCGACCAGCTTGAACCCGCCCAGCCCGAAGCGATTGTCGGCGATCATCTTGAGCACCAGCCGGTCGCCGTCGTTACCCGGCTCGATCCCGTAGATCTGGTTGCCGAGCGGCCCCGCGAACCTGGCGATATCGGCGAAATCGCGCAAGCCAGCGTCGTACAGATAGTCGGGCACGGCCAGCGTATATTTGGCCCCGGTCAGGATCGGCCCGAGCACGTCGACCGATTTGTCGGCGACGAACGCATGGCGATCCGCCTCCATCGACGGCATCCAGTTGCCGAGAAATACATCGATATCGCGATTGCGCATCGCCGCATACGTCACCGGCACCGACAGTACTGTCACCTTGGGCGTGTAGCCGAGCGCGGACAGCACCACCGACAGCGTCGCGGTGCTGGCCGTCACGTCGGTCCAGCCGATGTCCGACAGCTTGACCGTCCGGCACTGCGCCGGCTCGCGCGCCGCGGCCGGCGTCGCGAAGGTGAGCAGAAACAACATGAGGAGCCGCACTGCCGTCATCCGGTTAACTGACGACATGATTCCCCCGACCTCAAGCTCGATCACACGAGTGTGCGGGATGCAAAATCGGAATGCAACGGCGCCGCAACTTGCCATCTGCCTTCATCGGGCAACCAAAGCGAAACCCCGCCTCGAAGGCCACATGGTAACCAAAAAAAGGTGCCCAAAGACCATTTAAGCACGTGTCGATGTCGCTCGACGCGGTCCCGGCGGGAATCACTCCCGGCGATGTGACGGCCGCGCTCTCGGCCCTTCCTGGTGTGACCGTCGTGCACGACCTTCACATCTGGCCGATGAGCACGACCGAAGTCGCCTTGACCGCGCACCTGGTCCGTCCCGAAGGACACCCCGGCGATGATTTCCTGCATGACGCCTCGGCGATGCTCGAGGCAAGGTTCGGCATCCACCACTGTACGATCCAGCTCGAAACGTCGCTCGACGAACATTGCAAGCAAGCCCCGGCGCATTCGGTTCGAGGGAAATGGCTCGTTTGGCACCCGCGACTGTCGGCGACGTAATTGACTGGCAACCTATCTCCTCTATGCATGGAATGGTCGTGAAAAGGTTACTGCACCTCGCATTGCTCATTGGAGCGGTCATGGGCCTGGTCGGCCAGGGGACCGCTGTCGCTTCGACACGGCCCTGTCCCGAGATGATGGCGTTCCAAGCCGCCAAGGATGTCGCGTGCGCGATGATGACGATGCCAAAAGCCCATGGCACTCCTGAGTCCAAACATATTCCTTCGGGATGTGACGCGATGGTCGGCTGCACGACGTCAGCGATGATCGAGCCGGCGCTGGTCATTGCCCCACGCCCGTCGATTGAACAGACTGCCGTAATCTGGCCTTCGCCTCACAAGCCCGACGATCGCTCGATTGCTCCGGAACAGGAGCCTCCCGCCTCCCTGCTCTGAATCCACGCCCGGACTCCGTCCGGGGCAGGTATCCCATGAGCAGGAATAGCGGTCATGAACTTTCGAATTTTTGCATTATTGGCAGCGATCGCGCCGTGGCCGGCCTACGCCGCGCCATTGACGTTCGACGCGGCGCTTCGAGCAGCGAGAAGCAACGCGCCGTCGCTGAAGGCGAGCGCAATCGGCGTCGATGCCGCGAGTGCCGCCGCGGACGCCGCCGGACGGCTGCCCGATCCCAAAGCGTCGATCGCCGTCGAAAGCTTTCCCATCTCGGGGCCGCTTGCGTTCCAGCCGTCGCGGGACGATTTCACCTGGGTCAAGCTCGGGCTTTCGCAGGACTTTCCCAACCCAGCCAAGCGCCGCGCCGAAATTGCCCGAGCCCGCTCCAATATCAACGTCGCGAGAGCCGAGACTGGCGTCGAGGAACGCAGCGTTGCAGTCGGCGCTGCGGTTGGCTGGATCAATCTCGCCTATGCCGGCAAGCGGATTGTGGCGCTCGACGAGATTGCCGCTCGACTGAGACGTTATGTAAATACCGCGCCGGCGGCGGTAGCGTCCGGCGCGGCGCGCCCGGCCCAAACTCTTTCTGGCCGCGTCGCGCTGGCCACCCTCGCCGATCGCCGAAGCGAACAGGTGGCAGAGGCTGACCGCGCGCGCGCCGAACTGACGCGCTGGACCGGTGATCCTGATCCCGAGGTCACCGGCGCCATGCCCGATATCTCGCTGGATTCGGGCGCGCTGCAGCGCGCGTTGGAACGCCATCCGACGCTTGCCGTGATTGCATCGCAATCCGAACAGACCGACGCCGAGGTGGCGCTCGCGCGCGCCGGCAAACGTCCCGATTTCGGGATCGACGTAGCCTACCAGCACCGTGATCCGCGCTTCGGCGATTATGTCTCGGCCGGTGTTTCGATGACCCTCCCGTTTTTCTCCAGGCACCGGCAGGACCCGCTAATAGCCGCGGCGCAACTTCAATCCGTCCGGACTGGCGTGCGCCGCGACGCGGCGAGGCGAGCGTTGGAGTTCGAACTGGCCGCAGCGCTAGCCGACCATCGAATGCACCATGACCAATGGGAGCGGGCCCGCGATGTCCTTCAGCCGCTCGCCGAGCAGCGCGTGGCGCTCGAGACCGCGAGCTTCGCGTCAAGCCGCGCCAGCCTCGCCGACGTCATCGACGCCCATGTTGCGCTCGCCGACACGACGCTCACGGTGATCGACCGCGAAGCGGCGGTCGCAACCGACGCAGTGCGTTTGAAAATGACTTATTTGGGCGATGACCGATGAACGTCTTCAATAGCCCGCGCGGCCGTGTCGCGATTTTGGCGGTGGTGGCGAGCGGCGCGATCGGGTTCGGGGTCGCGCGATGGACCGCGCCGGACGCTCCCCTAGCTACTACCGCCGAACGCGGCAGGATACTTTACTGGTATGACCCGATGGTCCCCAATGAGCGTCACGACGGACCCGGTCTCTCCTCGATGGGGATGACCCTTCGCCCGAAATACGCGAGCGAGGGAAATAACACGGGGCTCGGCGTTACGGTCGATCCGGCCGCCATGCAGAACCTTGGCATGCGGGTGGTCGCAGCGCGTCTCGGGACACTGACCAGCGCACTCAATGTCACCGGCGTGGTCGACTTCAACCAACGCGACGTTGCCATCGTTCAGTCGCGGGCTGTCGGATTTGTTGAGCGCGTCTATGCTCGGGCACCAGGCGACGTGGTCGGCGCGGGGTCGCCGATTGCCGACATTCTCGTACCCGAATGGGGTGGCGCGCAGACCGAATATCTCGCGGTCAGGCGAGTTGGGGATCGCGCCCTCACCGCCGCCTCGCGTCAGCGCCTGAGGCTATTGGGAATGTCCGAAGGCGAGGTCTCGCGCGTCGAACGCGGCGGCCGGGTCCGCGCCATTACGACGATCACCGCCCCGATCGGCGGCGTGATCCAGAGCCTGGACGTTCGACGCGGCATGACCCTTGCTGCGGGTCAGACCCTGGCTCAAATATCCGGCCTGCGCACGGTGTGGCTCAACGCCGCCGTTCCCGAGGCGCTGGCTGGCCGGCTGCAATCGCGCCAATCTGCGACCGCCGAATTCGCCACCTTTCCCGGGGAGAAATTCTTCGGCCGCGTGATCGCGGTCCTGCCGACCGCGCAGGCCGACAGCCGGACGCTCACGCTGCGGATCGAACTTCGCAACGACAGCGGCCGGTTGCGCCCCGGAATGTTCGCGACGGTGCATCTTAACCAAGCTATTCAGGGCGGCCTGCTTGTGCCCAGCGAAGCAGTAATCCGCACCGGCAAGCGAACGCTGGTGATGCTGGCGCAGAAAGGCGGTCGTTATCGCTCGGCCGAGGTCCGCATTGGCCAGGAAGCCAACGGACAGACGGTCATTCTGGCCGGGCTGGCCGAGGGCGAAAAAGTGGTCGCCTCGGGCCAGTTCCTGATCGATTCGGAAGCCAGCCTGAGCGACGTCCCGGCGCGCCCGATCGGCGGCGACGCCCGATGATCGCGCGGATCATTCATGCCTCGGTCAAGGCGCGCATCCTCGTCCTGCTGTTGGCGGCGCTGCTGGTCGCAGTCGGCATCGTCGCGGTGCGCACGACCGCCGTCGATGCGCTGCCCGACCTGTCCGACGTCCAGGTCATCATCCGCACCTCCTACCCCGGCCAGGCGCCGCAGATTGTCGAGAACCAGGTAACCTGTCCGTTGGCAACGACGATGCTGTCGGTGCCGGGCGCCCGCGTCGTGCGCGGTTATTCGTTCGTCGGCGACAGCTTCGTCTATGTCCTGTTCGAGGATGGCACCGACCTTTACTGGGCGCGCTCGCGGGTGCTCGAATATCTCAGCCAGGTTCAAGGGCGGCTGCCTCCGGGCGCGACGACCTCGCTCGGCCCCGACGCGACCGGGGTCGGCTGGATCTACGAATATGCGCTGGTCGACCGAACCGGGCGACACGACCTGTCGCAGCTGCGCAGCATCCAGGACTGGTTCCTCCGCTACGAGCTGAAGAGCGTTCCCGGCGTGGCCGAGGTCGCTACCGTCGGCGGCATGGTCAAGCAGTATCAGGTGGTGCTCGACCCCGCGAAGATGGCCAGTTATGGGATCACTCAGGCGGCGGCAACCGAGGCGATCCAGCGCGCCAATCAGGAAACCGGCGGCTCGGTGGTCGAGATGGCCGAGGCCGAATATGTCGTTCGAGCGAGTGGCTATCTGACATCGCTCGACGATTTCCGCTCGATCCCGTTGAAGACCGCGGCAGGCGGTGTGCCGGTACGGCTGGGCGACGTCGCGACGATCCAGCTTGGCCCCGAAATGCGCCGCGGCATCGCCGAGCTCAATGGCGAAGGCGAGGTCACCGGCGGGATCATCGTCCTTCGCCAGGGCAAGAACGCGCGACAGGTGATCGACGGGGTCTCCCGCAAGCTCGCGGAGCTGAAGAAGAGCCTGCCGCCGGGCGTGGAGATCGTCACGACCTATGATCGCTCGGGCCTGATCGACCGCGCGATCGACAATCTCACGGGCAAACTGTTCGAGGAGTTCATCGTCGTCGCGATCGTCTGCGGGCTGTTCCTGTGGCATGCGCGTTCGGCGCTGGTCGCTATTCTGACGCTGCCGCTCGGCATCCTCATGGCGCTGATCGTGATGCGCGTGCAGGGCGTCAACGCCAACATCATGTCATTGGGCGGGATCGCCATCGCGATTGGCGCGATGGTCGATGCAGCGGTCGTGATGATCGAAAACGCCCACAAGCATCTCGAGCGTTGGGCGCGGGACAATCCCGATCGTCCAATCGGCGATCAGGAGCGATGGAAGGTGATCACCGCCGCCGCCGCCGAGGTCGGGCCGGCGCTGTTCATCAGCCTGTTGATCATCACCTTTTCGTTTATCCCGGTTTTCTCGCTTCAAGGGCAGGAAGGTCGGCTGTTTGCTCCGCTCGCATTCACCAAGACCTATGCGATGGCCGGCGCGGCGATCCTGTCGATCACGCTGATCCCGGTGCTGATGGGATTTCTAATACGTGGCAAGATTCCGTCTGAGGACGACAACCCGATCAATCGAACGCTGACCCGTCTCTATCGCCCGGCGATCGACTGGGCGATCAGGCGGCCCAAGCAGGTGCTGGTCATCGCGGGCCTGATCTTCGCGACCAGCCTGTGGCCGATCAGCCAGCTCGGCGGCGAGTTCATGCCGCAGATGAGCGAGGGCGATCTTTTGTACATGCCGTCGGCTCTGCCCGGGCTGTCCACCGCGACCGCCGCGCGGCTGCTCCAGCAGACCGACCGCCTGATCAAGACCGTCCCCGAGGTCGACAGTGTGTTCGGCAAGTCGGGACGCGCCGAAACCGCTACAGATCCGGCCAATCTTGAAATGTTCGAGACCACCATCCGCTTCAAGCCCAAGGAGCAATGGCGCGCGGGCATGACGCAGGAGCGGCTGATCGACGAGCTCGACAAAGTCGTCAAAGTGCCCGGGCTCGCCAATTTCTGGATCCCGCCGATCCGCAACCGGATCGATATGCTGTCGACCGGGATCAAGAGCCCGATCGGGATCAAGGTGTCGGGGTCCGACTTGGCGGAAATCGACCGGACCGCGCGCCAGATCGAGCAAGTCGCGAAGACCGTGCCCGGTGTCAGTTCGGCGCTGGCCGAGCGGCTCACCGGCGGTCGTTACATCGATGTCGACATCAATCGCGCCGCAGCGTCGCGCTTCGGGCTCAACGTCGCCGACGTCCAATCGGTCGTGTCGGGCGCTATCGGGGGCGAGACCATCGGACAGACCGTCGAAGGGCTCGCGCGCTACCCGATCAGCGTGCGCTATCCGCGCGAGCTGCGCGACAATCTCGACGCGCTGCGCAACCTGCCGGTGCTGACCCCGTCGCTGCAACAGACCACCCTCGGCGCGGTGGCCAATATTCGCGTTAGCGAGGGTCCACCGATGCTGCGCAGCGAAAATGGTCGCCCGGCGACGTGGATCTATATCGATGGGCGCGGGCGCGATCTGGTCTCGATCGTTGGTGACCTCCAGCGCGCGGTCGCGAGCCAGGTCAAGCTGCCCCCCGGTGTCAGCGTCGCCTACACCCGCCAGTTCGAGTTCCTCCAGCGCGCGGTCGCGCGGCTCAAGATCGTCATACCGGTAACCCTGCTGATCATCTTTCTTCTGCTCTACGCGACATTCAGGAGGCTCGACGAAGCCGCGCTGATCATGGGGACCCTGCCGTTCGCTTTGACTGGCGGACTGTGGCTTCTCTACCTGCTCGGCTATGCCCAATCGGTCGCGACCGGGGTCGGCTTTATCGCGCTGGCCGGGGTGTCCGCCGAATTTGGCGTCGTCATGCTGATTTATCTGAAGCACGCGCTCGCCGAACGCGGTCCGGACGTCGACGCCGAAGGGATCGCGTCGGCGGTTCGCGAAGGCGCGTTGCTCCGTGTCCGCCCCAAGGCGATGACCGTCGCGGTGATCCTCGCCGGTCTGTTCCCGATCCTGATCGGCACTGGCGCCGGGTCAGAGGTAATGAGCCGGATCGCCGCGCCGATGATTGGCGGAATGGTCACCGCGCCCTTGCTCTCGATGCTGGTCCTGCCCGCCGCCTATCTGCTGCTCCGCAGGCGTTCGATCATGAGAGGCTCGTAGATCGGGCATTTCTCAGCGATTTGACCAAGCCGAACTGGCCGCATGATAAAGGCGGACCGGCCGCTGGTGCCCAGGAGAGGACTCGAACCTCCACGACCTTGCGATCGCCAGCACCTGAAGCTGGTGCGTCTACCATTCCGCCACCTGGGCACGGTGCGTTCGTCGTCATTCGGGTAGAGGCGGGCGGTTAGCGGGGGGCGCGGCGGCTTGTCAATGCGCTTGGGCAGCGGCTAGGGCATCACGTCATGAACGATCGCTCGACCAACCTCGTCACCGTCCTTGGCGGCGGCGGATTCATCGGCCGTTATGTGTGCGAGGCGCTGCTCCGCGCCGGGGTCCGCCTCCGCGTCGCCCAGCGCGATCCGCGCACGGCTTATTTCCTTCAGCCGCTGGCCAAGGTCGGGCAGGTGAGCTTCGTCGTCGCCGATCTCGCCAAGCCCGCCAGCATCGCGCGTGCGGTCGAGGGCGCGACCGCGGTGATCAACCTTGTCGGCATCCTCAAGGGCCAGTTCGACGCGGTCCATGTCGAGGGCGCCCGCACCGCCGCGAGCGAGGCCGCGAAGGCCGGCGCGACCGGCTTCGTCCAGATCAGCGCGATCGGCGCCGACTCCGCCAGCGCCTCCGCCTACGGGCGCTCGAAGGCCAACGGCGAGGCCGCGGTCCGCGCCGCCTTCGCGTCCCCGACGATCATCCGCCCAAGCCTGGTGTTCGGCCGCGAGGACCAGTTGACCAATCGCTTCGCCGGCATGGCGCGGCTGCCGATCCTGCCGGTCATCGCCGGTTCTACCAAGTTCCAGCCGGTCTATGTCGCCGACTTGGCCAAGGCGATCGCCGCCGCGGCGCTCGACCCCGCAACCCACGGCGGCAAAACCTACGAAATCGGCGGCCCCGAGGTCATGACGATGCGCGAGCTCAACGAGCGGATCGCCGCGCTCGCCGGCCAGTCGCCCGCGATCGCGCCCGTCCCCGACTTCATCGCCGAGCTGATGGCCAGGTTCGGTTTCCTTCCCGGAGCGCCGCTCACCCGCGACCAGTGGACGATGCTCCAGTCGGACAATGTCGTGACCTGCGGAACCCCGGGGCTAGAGGCGTTCGATATCACGCCCACCCCGCTCGCCGCTGTCGCCGGCGAATGGCTTGACCGGTTCCACCGCGGCGGCCGCTTTGCCCCCAAGCCGGGCTCCTCCTCCGCGTCCATCTAGGAAACGCCTGTGCCGATCATCCTCGTCGTTATCATCCTCGGCATCGTCGAGGGGGTCACCGAATTCCTGCCCGTTTCGTCGACCGGCCACCTGATCCTCGCCAACGCGCTGCTCGGTTATGATCCAGAGACTTGGAAAGTGTTCAACATCGTCATCCAGTTGGGCGCGATGCTGGCAGTCGTGGTGCTCTACTGGCGGACCTTCCTCGCGGTCATCACCGGGCTCATCAAGCGCGAACCCGGCGCCGTCGCTTTCGTCCGCAACGTGCTGATCGCCTTCTTGCCCGCCGCGATCCTCGGCCTCGCCATCCACAAGCAGATCGAGGCAATGCTCGGCTCGGCAGAAATCGTCTCGGTCGCGCTGATCGTCGGTGGCATCGCGATCCTGATCATCGAAAAGACCGTCAAGGAGGGCAGCATAGCTTCGGTCTCGGCGATCCCGTGGCACAAGGCGCTGCTGATCGGCGTGTTCCAGTGCCTCGCGATGATCCCCGGGGTCAGCCGCTCGGGCGCCACGATCATGGGCGCGATGCTGATGGGGATCGAGCGCCGCACCGCCGCCGAGTTCAGCTTTTTCCTCGCGATCCCGACGATGCTCGGCGCTTCGGTGCTCGAGCTGTGGAGCAATCGCGCGGCGCTGGCGGCCGGAACCGGACCGGTCGGCTGGAACCAGATCGCGATTGGTTTCGTCGTGGCCTTTGTCGTCGCACTGGTAGTGATCAAGGCGTTCGTGGCGCTGATCTCGCGCCGCGGATTTGCGCCGTTTGCCTATTACCGGATTATCGCCGGGGCGGTCGCGGCAGGGCTTCTGCTCGCCCGGTAAATCGTTAACGAAAATCTCGGTTCGTCGCAGATATGGAACCAAACGGCGCGAGCGGGTTTCTGGTCCTCGATACAACAAACGAGGATTTTCCACATGGGCATTATCATTCTTATCATCATCGGCGGCATTCTCGGCTGGCTCGCCAGCATGGTCATGCGTACCGACGGGCAGCAGGGTGTCCTGCTCAATGTCGTCGTCGGCATCATCGGCGCGCTGCTTGCCGGGTTCGTGATCAATCC
>JBKJMA010000244.1:0-6391 GCA_046596505.1 Sphingomicrobium sp. | reverse complement strand
CGAAGACGGAGTCGCTCGGCTGACGCTCAACCGTCCCGAGCGGCTCAACAGCTTCACTGCGCAGATGCATGGCGAGTTCGCCGCGGCGCTTAGCGAGGTCGAGAAGGACGCGGTGATCCGCTGCCTGTTGCTGACCGGCGCCGGGCGCGGCTTCTGCGCGGGGCAGGACCTTGGCGACCGCGCGGTCGCACCTGGCGATGCGCCGATCGACCTGGGTGACTCGGTCGAACGCTTTTACGCGCCGCTAATCCGGCAGCTGGCGACCCTGCCGAAGCCGGTGGTGTGTGCGGTCAACGGCGTCGCGGCGGGGGCGGGGGCGAATATCGCTCTGGCGTGCGACATCGTCATCGCCGCGCGGAGTGCCAAGTTCATCCAGTCGTTCGCCAACATCGGGTTGATCCCGGATTCGGGCGGAACGTGGGTCTTGCCGCGGCTCGTCGGCCAGGCGCGCGCGCTCGGCCTCGCGCTCACCGGCGAGCCGTTATCCGCCGAGAAGGCCGAGCAATGGGGCCTGATCTGGAAATGCGTCAACGACGAGGCGCTCGAAGCGGAAAGCGGTGCACTCGCCCGCAAGTTCGCCGCCGGCCCGACGCGCGGACTCGCCGCAACCAAACGCGCCATCCGCGGTTCCGGGCTGCAAACACTGGACCAGGCGCTCGACAATGAGCGCGACCTGATGCGCGAGCTCGGCGGGAGCGACGACTACCGCGAAGGGGTCGCGGCGTTCATGGCCAAGCGTGCGCCCGTGTTTACCGGCGGCTGATCGACAAGAGGCAGACCCGATGACCCTGATGCTCAACAATTATGCCGCCGACCAGTGGGTCGCGGCGACCGGCGGGGCGGTTCCGATCCTGTCCGCGATCGACGGTTCGACGGTCGCCGAGACGGGCAGCCAGGGGCTCGATTTCAAGGCAATGGCCGACCACGCGCGCGGTGTCGGCGGCCCGGCGCTGCGGGCGATGACGTTTCACGAGCGGGCGTGGATGCTGAAGGCGCTCGCGCAGGCGATCATCGCGCGCAAGGAGGAGTTGTACGCGCTGTCGGCCTCGACCGGGGCGACGCGCCAGGACAGCTGGATCGACATCGAGGGTGGCGCGGGGACGCTGTTCGCGATGTCGTCCAAGGGCCGCCGCGAGCTGCCCGACGATGTCATCCTGATCGACGGCGAGATTGAGCCGATCGGCAAGCGCGGCAGCTTCATCGGCCAGCATGTCTATACCTCGCTGAAAGGGGTCGCGGTCCATATCAACGCGTTCAACTTCCCGGTGTGGGGAATGCTCGAGAAGCTCGGTCCGACATTGCTTGCGGGGGTACCGGCGATCGTCAAGCCGGGCACCGCGACCGCGCACCTGACCGAAGCCGCGGTGCGGATCATGACCGAGGCGGGAGTGCTCCCGGCGGGTGCGCTGCAGCTGATCGTCGGCTCGGTCGGCGACCTGCTCGACTATTTGACATGTCAGGACGTGGTGTCGTTCACCGGTTCGGCGGCGACCTCGATCAAGCTCCAGTCGCATCCCGTCATCGCGCGCGAGTCGGTGCGGTTCATCGCCGAGCGCGACTCGCTCAATGCCTCGATCCTCGGTACCGACGCGGGCCCCGACAGCCCCGAATTCGACCTGTTCATCGGTGAAGTCGTCAACGAAATGACGGTCAAGGCGGGGCAGAAATGCACCGCCATCCGCCGCGCATTCGTGCCTGCGCAATGGCTCGACGCGGCCGAGGCGGCGCTCAGGCAGCGGCTCGGCGAGGTTGTCGTCGGCGATCCTTCGGTCGAGGGGGTGACGATGGGCGCGCTCGCCGGCCAAGCCCAGCTCGATGATGTCCGCGCCAATGCGAGGGCCATCGCGAGCCAGGCGCGGCTGGTGTTCGGCGATCTCGATACGGTCGACGCGAAGGGCGTTGCGGCGGGCCGGGGGGCGTTCATTACCCCTTTGCTGTTCCGCGCCGACGATCCGTGGGCAGCCGATATCGTCCATGATGTCGAGGCGTTCGGGCCGGTATCGACGCTGATGCCCTATCGCGACCTCGACGATGCGATCGCGCTCGCCAATCGCGGGCTGGGATCGCTGGTCATCTCGTTCTTTACCTACGACCCGCTCATTGCGCGGCAATTCGTCCTAGGGGTCGGCGCGTTTCACGGACGGATCGTGATGATCGACCGCGACAGCGCGCGCGAGTCGACCGGGCACGGCTCACCGCTGCCGACCCTGGTCCATGGCGGACCCGGCCGGGCCGGCGGCGGAGAGGAAATGGGCGGGGTGCGCGGGGTCAAGCATTACATGCAGCGCACCGCGCTCCAGGGCAGCCCGCGCATGCTGAGCGGGGTCATCGACCGCTGGCTGCCCGGCGCGCCGCAGGACGATTCCGGGCCGCACCCGTTCCGCCTTCGCTTCGGCGAACTGCGCATCGGCAAGACCTTCCGCACCGCGCCGCGCACCGTAACGATCGAGGATATCGAGCATTTCGCCGAGTTCACCGGCGACAAATTTTACGCCCACATGGATGAGGAAGCGGCGGCGGCGAACCCGTTCTTCCCCGGCCGCGTCGCGCACGGCTACCTTATATTGTCGTTCGCAGCGGGTCTGTTCGTCGATCCTGCGCCGGGCCCGGTGCTGGCCAATACCGGGCTCGACAATCTGCGCTTCGTGAAGCCGCTCGTTCCCGGCGAAGCGATGAAAGTCGCGCTGACGGTCAAGGCCAAGACCCGCCGCAACGACGACTATGGCGAGGTCCGCTGGGCGGTGACCGTGACCGATGGCGGCGACGACACGGTCGCGACCTATGAGCTCCTGACGATGAACGCGATCTGAGAGGCGGCCATCGTCGTCGTTCATGCGCCTGCCAACGCGCCCGATCTACAAGCGCGCGTGACTCTTCCTGACCGTCTTCAGCGCGATCCAGCTGAACGCCCCGACAACAGGGACGGCAATCGCCACGACGGCATTGACCGAGAGTGGCCGAACGAAGGGCGCGAAGGGGTCGAGCAGGTAATGCAGCAAGCCCACGACATAGTAAGTGATTGCCACCACGGACAGTCCTTCGACGGTATGTTGCAGGCGAAGCTGCAAGTCGGTGCGGCGATCCATCGACTGGAGAAGGTCACGGCTCTGTTGCTCCACGACGGTCTCGATTCGCGTGCGAAGAAGCGACGTCGCCTGGTAGGAATGCTCGGCCACCTGTTCCAATCGCCGCGATACCGAGAGGCACGTCCGGACGGCGGGGGTTAGTCGCAATTCGGTGAACTCGGTCAAGGTCGGGTATCCCGCCACGTGACCCTCGGCGAGGCCGGCAAGGCGATCGGCAACGATCTGGGCATAAGCCTCGGTGGCACTGATCCGGAACCGCGACTGCGAAGATAACCGCGCCAATTCGGACGCGAGGCCCGAGAGGTCATTGAGCAGATCCGCATCAGATCGCTCGCCGCCTTGTGCCATTTCCGAAATCAGCCGGGTCAGCGTCGCCTCGATGTCGCGCAGCGAAGGGGTCAGTTCCTGCGCTTTCGCAAGGCCGAGCAAGGCCATTTTCCGGTAATTGCCGAGCTCTTGGAGTTGCTGGACGACGCGCGCCGCCGCCGATCCGGTAAGTCCGCGATCCTGGACGAGCAGTCGGCCGAAGCCATCGTCATGTAGCCGAAAGTCCGCCCAGACCCGCGCCGCGCCATCACCGACGTCGCAGCACACCAGATCTTCCTGGTTGAACAGGCCGAGTAGCTGGTCAGGGGTGACGACGGCCGATTGGTCGATCAGCGCGATCCGGGTCGCCCGGTAAATCGATCCGCCAACGCCGTCGACGCACTTTGCCAGGATCGGACCCTGACGGTCGGCGCCGAAGATATCATGCCCGTCGAATTCCATGATGTGGGTGAGCGTGACAAACTCGGTATGTATTTCCCAATACAAGATTCCGCCCGCGCATGGCGCGCGGAAATGTCGCGCGTTACCGAGCGGAAATCCGTTCAGTCTTTCGTGAAGTTGCGTGAAGTGCTCGCGTGCCCGTTTGAGGTCCGATTCATCGAACAGGATCAGGATCTGGCAGATTTCCGTCGGCGGCTTGAGCGGAGGAAATCGCCGCGCGTGCATCTCCTCCGTCAGGGCGAGCCGTAACGGGTGATCGGCGACAAGCGTTGCCGGAGAGGGATCGTGTGCGGACGGCATAACGGCAACCTCTTCCAAGCGAACGGACCCGACAAGGTTCAATCGATCATCGAACCACCGGACTGGTGAACTCTAGACTCCCGCGTGACCGCCCAGTTTTGGCTTGAACGAGCGCGGAAGGTTACGCCTGACAATGTGGTTGGAGGCCCGAGCCGGAATCGAACCGGCGTGCGAGGATTTGCAGTCCTCTACGTAACCACTCCGCCATCGGGCCGCGCGTGGAGGCCGCCCTCTTAGCGCCTGCGCCGATGATGGCAACAGGCGGCCGAGAGGGCGGCAACCCGTTCAATAGCGGTAGTGGTCGGGTTTGAACGGGCCCTGCTGTGACACGCCAATGTATGCCGCCTGCTTGTCGGTCAGGGTGGTCAGCTTGACCCCGAGCTTTTCGAGATGAAGCATCGCGACCTTTTCGTCGAGGTGTTTGGGGAGGACATAAACGTCCTTGCCGTACTTGGTCGCGCCTTCCCATAGCTCGATCTGCGCGAGCACCTGGTTGGTGAAGCTCGACGACATGACGAAGCTAGGGTGGCCGGTCGCGTTGCCGAGGTTGACCAGGCGACCCTTCGACAGGATGATGATCTTCTTGCCACTGGGGAATTCGACCTCGTCAACCTGCGGCTTGATCTCGACCCACTTCATGTTGGCCAGCGCGTTGATCTGGATCTCGCTGTCGAAGTGGCCGATGTTGCAGACGATCGCCATATTCTTCATCGCGCGCATATGGTCGATGGTGATGACGTCCATGTTGCCGGTCGCGGTGACGAAGATGTCGGCGCGGGTCGCGGCTTCCTCCATCGTGACGACTTCATAGCCCTCCATGGCCGCCTGCAACGCGCAGATCGGGTCGACTTCGGTGACGATGACGCGAGCGCCGCCGTTGCGCAGTGACGCCGCCGAGCCCTTGCCGACATCGCCGAAGCCGGCGACCGCGGCGACCTTGCCGGCGAGCATCACGTCGGTGCCGCGACGGATCGCGTCGACCAGGCTTTCCTTGCAGCCGTAAAGGTTGTCGAACTTCGACTTGGTCACACTGTCGTTGACGTTGATCGCCGGGAACGGGAGCTTACCCTGCTTCGACAGCTCATAGAGACGGTGGACACCGGTGGTGGTTTCCTCCGACACGCCCTTGATGTTGGCGACGGTCTTGGTGAGGTAACCCGGACGGTCCTTGAGGAAGCGCGTCAGGGTCGCGGCGAAGATTTCTTCCTCTTCGTTGGTCGGGGTGAACAGCGTCTCCCCGGCCTCGACCCGCGCTCCCCACAGCGCGAACATGGTAGCGTCGCCGCCATCGTCGAGGATCAGGTTGCAGGTGGTGTCCCGGCCCCAGTCGAAGATCTTGACGACGTATTCCCAATATTCCTCGAGCGTCTCGCCCTTGATCGCGAACACCGGGACGCCGGTTTCGGCGATCGCGGCGGCGGCATGGTCTTGCGTCGAATAGATGTTGCACGACGCCCAGCGGACGGTCGCGCCGAGCGCGGTCAGCGTCTCGATCAGCACCGCGGTCTGGATCGTCATGTGGAGCGAGCCGACGATCCGCGCGCCGGTCAACGGCTTGGTCGTGCCGAACTCGGTGCGCAGCGCCATCAGGCCGGGCATCTCGGTCTCGGCAATGTCGATTTCCTTGCGGCCGAAGGCGGCGAGGGCAAGGTCTTTGACGATATAATCACGCTCGAGCGTGGTGGTGGTCACGATGAAATTCCTTCGGCTTGGTTGGCGAGTGCTGATTTCAGCGCATCGGTAAGATCGGTCTTTTCCCACGGGAAAAAGTCGCCCTCGGGGGTGCGCCCGAAGTGTCCGTAGGCGGCGGTGCGAGCATAGATCGGCTTGTTGAGTTTCAGATGCATGCGGATGCCGCGCGGGGTCATTCTGCCCAAGGCCTCGATCTTGCCGATCGCGGTCTCGAGCACGTCGTCGCCGACGGTGCCGGTTTCGTGAGTATCGACATAGAGCGATAGCGGCTCGGATACGCCGATCGCATAGGCGAGCTGGATCGTGCAGCGCGTCGCGAGCCCAGCGGAGACGATATTCTTGGCGAGGTAGCGCGCCATGTAGGCCGCCGAGCGGTCGACCTTGGTCGGGTCCTTGCCGCTGAACGCGCCGCCGCCATGAGGCGCAGCCCCACCATAAGTGTCGACAATGATCTTGCGCCCGGTCAGCCCGGCGTCGCCGTCGGGGCCGCCAATCTCGAATGCACCGGTGGGGTTGATGTGATAGACGGTTTCATCGGTCAGCAA
>JBKJMA010000056.1:0-7126 GCA_046596505.1 Sphingomicrobium sp. | reverse complement strand
CTCGATTTCAGCCAGCTCGCCGCGCTTCTTGTTGAGCAGATAGATCGCCGCCTCGCGCCCGGCGCGGAGCATGATCCGATCGCCGCGGCTACGCGCCGCCTCGTCCTCGATGATCCGGAGCGCCGACAGTCCTGCCGACGACGCAGTGCGCATCAGGCCGGTGCCCTCGCAATGCGCGCACGGCCGGGTCGACGCCTCGAGCACGCCGGTGCGCAGCCGCTGGCGGCTCATCTCCATCAGCCCGAACGAGCTGATCCGCCCGACCTGGATCCGCGCCCGGTCGTTCTTGAGCGCTTCCTTCATCGCGCGCTCGACCTTCCGGACGTGGCCCGACTGCTCCATGTCGATGAAGTCGATCACGACCAGCCCGGCCATGTCGCGCAGGCGCAACTGGCGGGCGATCTCGTTGGCCGCCTCGATATTGGTCGCGTAAGCGGTCTGCTCGATATTATGCTCGCGCGTGGAACGGCCCGAGTTGATGTCGATCGACACCAGCGCTTCGGTCGGGTTGATGACCAGATAGCCGCCCGATTTTAGCTGGACGAGCGGCTGGTACATCGCCGACAATTGGTCCTCGACGCCGTAGCGCTGGAAGATCGGGGTCGGATCGGCATAGTTGGAAACGCGCCGGACATGGCTCGGCATCAACAGCTTCATATAGCCGCGCGCCGCCTTGTATCCCTCTTCGCCCTCGACGATCACCTCGTCGATGTCGCGGTGATATAGGTCGCGGATGGCGCGCTTGATGAGGTCGCTGTCGCGGTAGATCAGCGCCGGGGCCGACGACCCCAATGTGCGCTCGCGGATCTCGTCCCACAGCCGGGCGAGATAGTCGAAGTCGCGCTTGATCTCGACCTTGGTCCGCGACAGGCCGGCGGTGCGGACGATCAGCCCCATCGTCGACGGCAGGCTGAGGTCGGCCATGATCGACTTCAACCGCTTGCGATCGGCGCCGTTGGAGATTTTGCGGCTGATCCCGCCACCGTGCGACGTATTGGGCATCAGCACGCAGTAGCGGCCGGCCAGGCTGAGGTAAGTCGTCAGCGCGGCGCCCTTGTTGCCGCGTTCTTCCTTGACGACCTGGACGAGCAACACCTGGCGGCGCTGGATGACGTCCTGAATCTTGTAGCGGCGGCGCAGCGCCTGACGCTTTTTCCTCAGTTCGTCGGCGGCGCTTCCGTCGACCGAAGAGCGCGCCGACCCGGTGCCGGTCTCGGCCACGGGCGGTTCGGCGCCGTCCTCGTCGGGCGCCACGTCGTCATGATGATCCTCGTCATCATGATCGTCGCCTTCGCCGCGAATGTCGTCGGCGAAGCCATCGCTTTCGCCGCCGCTCTCATAATCGCCGCCGACGTCATCGCCGTCTTCGTCGTCGTAATAGTCGCCGTTGCCGCGCAGCCGCTCTTCCTCGGCGGCATGCTCGGCCTCTTCGCGCAGCAGCGCGTCGCGGTCGGACTTGGGGATCTGGTAGTAATCGGGGTGAATTTCCGAGAAGGCGAGGAAGCCGTGGCGATTGCCGCCGTAATCGATGAACGCCGCCTGCAGCGACGGTTCGACCCGCGTAACCTTGGCTAGATAGATATTCCCCTTGAGCTGCTTGTGCTCGGCGGACTCGAAGTCGAATTCCTCGATCCGGTTACCTGTAGCGACCGCGACCCGGGTTTCCTCCGGGTGGCGCGCGTCGATTAGCATGCGCATTGACATTGATATTACTCCGGCCGCGCGCGGCGGGCGTTTCGGCCTCACGGCGCGCGCGCAAATGTGCCAGGCCCGACCTGGATGTGTCGGCGGGCAAGGCGGTGCTGAAAAATGCCTCTGCTGCAATGGTCATCCCGAATCGCGTCGGGAAGGACATGCCGCGCGGCTCTGAAAAGAGCGGGCGCGAAATGTCCTGTGGCGTCATGCAGCGTCAACCTTGAGAACCGCGCATGTCGGAACGACCGCGCGGCGGCGTCCATCCTGTTGGCGACGGACAGTCCCGGTTAGCATCGCGCCGCCGTCATCGCAATGGCCGCGCTCAAATGTGTGCAATAAACTAACGTTAACCATGATGCCCCATGCGTGATAGTTGAAAGCGTGGGGATGGGCATGTTGGCGTCAGCAAAGTCACGACGCGCGGCGGCGCTGGGCGGCATATCGCTTGCCGTCGTGCTGCTCGTCGCGCTGCTCGCCGGCCTGGTCCGGCCGGGCGGCCATGATGTCGGCAAGGCGCTGGTCGGCGAGGCGCGTGATGGCGCGGTCACGCTCGACCTGCCCGGCGCGGTGGCCGACGTGCCGGTCAGCGATGCGCGCGTACCGGGGCGTCCGATCGTCGTCATCGATCCGGGTCACGGCGGCCACGATCCCGGCGCGACCGCGGTGTCGGGCGCGGCGCAGGAAAAAGCGCTCACGCTGGCGATGGCGATCGAGCTTCACGACCTGCTCGTCTCGCGCGGGCGGGTGCGGGTGGCGATGACCCGCCGCGATGACCGCTATATCCCGCTCGAGCAGCGCGCCGACATCGCCCGCCGGCTCGGTGCCGGGCTGTTCGTCTCGCTCCACATGGACCATGCGCCAAACCCGCTGGCGCGCGGGGTGACGGTCTATTCACTCGCCGACGTCGCGTCCGACGCCGACGCCGCGCGCTTCGCCAATGCCGAAAACCGCATGGCCGAGCCTGCCAGCAGCGAGCCCGACGGATCGGTCCGCGCCTTGCTGTCGGACCTCGCGCTGCGGGCTGAGATGGAGGACGGCGCCGCCTTCGCCCAACGCATCGTCCGTAAGGCCGCCGGTCCGGTCCTGCTTCGCCCGCGCCCGCACCAGTTCGCTGCGTTCCACGTCCTGCGCCGGGCGGACACCCCCGCGGTGCTGGTCGAGGCGGGGTACATCAGCAATGTCGACGACGAGGCGGCGCTGGTTACCGCCCGGGGCCGCGCCCCGCTGGTCCTCGCGCTGGCGCAGGCAATCGAAGCCGACCTGGCGACCCGCCGCTAACCCCGTCGTTGCGCGCTAACCCTTTGCGGGGCGGTCGGGGTTCGCTAGACGGTGCGCCGATGGTCACTCTCCCCCAGCTTCGCCTGCCCGTATTCCGCCGGCCAAGCCTCGCCTTCATCGACCGGCTGCCGCTGCCCGACATGGTCGCGGTCAACAAGCGCGCGCATGCCCGGCTCGATCCGTTGTTCGCACGGCGACCGGTGCGCTATGCGGCTTATGCGCTGTTCGCCGCCTTCCTGATCTTCGCCGCGACGTGGGTGTGGTTTTCGGCCGGGCTGCCGAGTTCGCAGAAACTGATGGCCTACCAGTCGGCGCTGCCGACCAACGTGCGCGGCTATGACGGCGACCCGATCGGGACGTTCGCCCGCGAGCGACGGGTCGAGCTCGCCTATGATGAATATCCGCCGCTGGTCGTCCACGCCTTCCTCTCGGCCGAGGACAAGACCTTCTTCTCGCACGGCGGGATCGACTACCCGGGACTCGCCGGCGCGGTGTTCGACTATGGCGTGAAGAAAGCGACCGGCGGCGCGCGGGCACGCGGCGGGTCGACGATCACCCAGCAGGTGGCGAAGCACCTGCTCGGCGACGACGAATATTCGGTCAAGCGCAAGGTCCGCGAGGCGATCCTCGCCTTCCGCCTCGAATCGACGCTGTCCAAGCCGCAGATACTCGAGATCTACCTCAACTCGATCTTCCTCGGGCGTAACGCCTATGGGGTCCAGGCGGCATCGCGCGCTTACTTCGACAAGGATGTCGCCGACCTGACGCTGTCGGAAGTCGCGTACCTCGCGGTGCTGCCCAAGGCGCCGTCGAATTACGACCCGGTGCGCGCCACCGAAAAGGCGCTCGCCCGGCGCAACTATGTGCTGCGCGAGATGCTGGCCAACGATTACATCACCCAAGCCCAGCACGACGAAGCCAAGGCCAGCCCGCTCGGCACGATCCGCTATGGCAGCAACACCCGCGTCCATGAATCCGGCGGCTATTTCATGGAGGAAGTGCGGCGCGAGCTGATGAAAAAATATGGCGAGAAGGCCGAGGATGGGCCGAACAGCGTCTATGCCGGCGGGCTGTGGGTGCGATCATCGATGAACCCGGTGATGCAGGACGCCGCCGCTGAAGCGCTGCGCGAGGGGCTCGCCAACTTCGACGGCGGGCGCGGCTGGATCGACCCCAAGCTGAGCCTCGACATGGACCGCGAATGGCGTGGGCAGTTGCTCGCCACCTCGCTCGGCACCGGCTTCCCCGACTGGTCGAAGGCGGTCGTGCTCGACAGGTCGGGCGGGACCGCGACGATCGGGCTGCCCGACGGATCGATCGGATCGCTGCCATCGTCGAACGCGGTCCAGCCCAAGCGCGGGGTCGGCGGCGCCGCGTTCAACTTCCTTAACCGCGGGATGGTGATCATCGTCAAGAAGGTCGGCACCTCGTCCTACGCGCTGCGCTCGATCCCCGAAATCGGCGGCGGGATGGTTGCTCAGGAAGTCCGCACCGGGCGCGTGCTGGCGATGCAGGGCGGGTTCGACGTCATCGGCTCGTCCTACAACCGCGCGACACAGGCGCTCCGTCAGCCCGGCTCGGCGTTCAAGCCGATCGTCTATGAGACGGCGCTGGAGAACGGGCTGACCCCGGCGACGATCCTCGTCGACGCGCCGTTCTGCGTCTACCAGGGCGCGGGGCTCGGCAATAAATGCTTCAAGAATTTCGACGGCAAATATTCGGGACCCAAGACGATGCGCTGGGGGGTCGAGCAGTCGCGCAACCTGATGACCGTGCGCGCCGCCTCGCAGACCGGGATGAGCAAGGTCGTGGCCACCGCCGAGAAACTCGGGGTCGGCAAATACGACCCCTATCTGGCGGTCGCGCTGGGCGCCGGCGACACCACCGTGCTGAAGCTGGTCAATGCCTATGCAATCCTCGCCAACGGCGGGCGGCAGGTCAAGCCGACGCTGATCGACTATATCCAGGACCGCTTCGGCAAGGTCATCTTCCGCACCGACAACCGCTGCGAAGTGATGGGCAATTGCAGCGGCCCCGACTGGGACGGCAAGGCGATGCCGCGCCCGGCCGAGCGCGCGCGCCAGCTACTCAACCCGCTCGCCGCCTATCAGATGGTCCACATCATGGAAGGCGTGATCGAGCGCGGCACCGCGACCGTGCTGCGCGACCTGGGCCGACCGATGTTCGGCAAGACCGGGACGACCTCGGGGCCGACCAACGTGTGGTTCGTCGGCGGCACTCCCGAAGTCGTCGGCGGGGTTTACCTCGGCTACGACCAGCCGCGCAGCCTTGGCGGTGCGGCGCAGGGCGGGCGGGTCGCCGCGCCGGTGTTCAAGCAGTTCGCGCAAAAGGCGTTTGCCGACATGCCGCCGATCCCGTTCATCGCGCCCGCGGGCATCCGGATGGTGCGGATCGACCGGATTACCGGCAAGCGCGTGTTCGGGACATTCCCGACCACGGTCGATCCCAAGTCGGCGGTGATCTGGGAAGCGTTCCAGCCCGAGACCGAGCCGCGTCGCACCTATCGCCGCAGCGAGGATATCGCGCGTGGCGGCGATGCGGGCGGTAGCGGTGACGCGGCGACCGCGCTGGTCCCCCAGGCTCCGCCGCGCGCGAAACCCAAACCCAAGCCCAACGCCGCGCCGGACGATTTCTTGCAACGGCAGGGCGGCATCTACTAGGCGCGAGCCACAACCGACGCTTCCAAGGAATTGACCATGCGCGCCGAAGCGCAAGCCTTTGTCGACCAGATCAACGCCGCGTCCGCGCTGCTGCGCCGCTTCCTCGACTGGGATCGCGCGCACAAGCGGCTCGGCGAGCTCAACGCCATGGTCGAGGATCCGACGCTGTGGGACGACCCCAGGGCGGCACAGGAGGTGATGCGCGAACGGCGCCGGCTCGACGAGGCGATCGGCGCGACGAAGAAAATCGAGACCGAGCTGACCGACATCGTCGAGCTGATGGAAATGGCCGAGGCGGAAGGCGACGCCGGGCTGGTCGACGATGCGGTCAAGGCGCTCGCCGACCTCGCGCAGAGCTCGGAGCGCGACAAGGTCGCCGCGCTGCTGGCGGGCGAGGCCGACGCCAACAACGCCTATGTCGAGGTCAACGCCGGGGCGGGCGGGACCGAGAGCCAGGACTGGGCGGGGATGCTCCAGCGGATGTACTCGCGCTGGGCCGAGCGCCACGGGATGAAGGTCGAGCTGGTCGACTTCCACTCGGGCGAACAGGCGGGGATCAAGTCGGCGACGCTGCTGGTCAAGGGAGAGAATGCATACGGCTATGCCAAGACCGAGAGCGGGGTCCACCGGCTGGTGCGGATCAGTCCCTATGACAGCGCGGCGCGGCGGCACACCAGCTTCGCCAGCGTGTGGGTCTATCCCGAGGTCGACGACGACATCGACATCGAGATCAACGAGAGCGACCTCAAGATCGACACGTATCGCGCATCGGGCGCGGGCGGACAGCATGTCAACACGACCGACAGCGCGGTGCGGATCACGCATCTGCCGACCAACATCGTCGTCCAGTGCCAGAACCAGCGGTCGCAGCACAAGAACAAGGCCGAGGCGATGAAACAGCTCAAGGCCAGGCTCTACGAGGCCGAACTGCAGCGGCGCGAGGCCGAGAGCAACAAGACCGAGGCGGCCAAGACCGACATCGGCTGGGGCCACCAGATCCGTAGTTACGTCCTCCAGCCGTACCAACTGGTCAAGGATTTGCGCACCGGGGTCATCTCGACGGCGCCAGGCGACGTCCTTGACGGCGACCTCGACCGCTTCATGGCGGCGGCGCTGTCGCAGCGTGTGACCGGCGAAAAGGTTGAGGTCGAGGATGTCGATTAGAGATTGGGCACTCCTCGGATTTCTTATTGTCCTGGCCGCGTGCCACCCGAAACCCGCCGCCGCGCCCGGTTTTCCCGATGCGGCGCGCGATGTCGCGCCGATCGTCAGCGACCAGTTCTCGACCGAGGATGCGCGTGACCGGCTGGGCGAGGCCGAGGAAGTGATGAAGCGCGCCGGGGTCGCCAAGGGAATGTCGGTCGCCGATATCGGAGCGGGCGAGGGCTATTACACCGTCCGCCTATCCCCCGTGGTGGGGCTGAAGGGGCGCGTGCTGGCGCAGGACATCGTTCCCGACGTCCGCGACCGGC
>JBKJMA010000027.1:0-5456 GCA_046596505.1 Sphingomicrobium sp. | reverse complement strand
CCGGTGTTGATGAAGACGATGCGATCCTTCACCGCGGCGATGCAGGCGGCGAGGTTGGCCGAGGTGCGGCGCTCCTCGTCCATTACCCCGACCTTGACCGTGTGGCGATCCAGCCCGAGCAGATCCTCGACCGCGTCGAACAGGCGGTTCGTGAACGCCGCCTCGTCGGGGCCGTGCATCTTGGGCTTGACGATGTAGACCGATCCCGCTCGGCTGTTGCGGAAGCGCGCGCCGCCATTGAGATCGTGGATCGCGATCAGGCTGGTGACAATCGCGTCGAGAATTCCCTCCGGCGCTTCGCTGCCGTCGGCGAGGCGGACCGCTGAAGTGGTCATCAGGTGGCCGACGTTGCGGACGAACAGCAGGCTGCGACCGGGGAGGATCAGCTCCCCGCCGTCAGGCGCGGTGAAGCGGCGATCGGGCTCGAGCGCGCGGGTCATGGTGCGTCCGCCCTTGTCGAATCGCGCTTCAAGGCTGCCGTTCATCAAGCCCAGCCAGTTGGTATAGGCCGCGACCTTGTCTTCGGCGTCGACTGCGGCAATCGAATCCTCGAGGTCGACGATCGTCGTCAGCGCGGATTCGAGGATGACGTCGGCAATTCCGGCGGGGTCGTCACGGCCGATCGGGTGCCCCTTGTCGATGACGATCTCGATGTGCAGCCCGTTGTGGCGGAGAAGGAAATTGTCCCCAGCCCGGCCCACCAACTGCGCCGGATCGGCGAGTGCGGGCGCGCCACCGGTCCAGCTGGTCCACGATCCGCTCGCCAGTGGCACCGCTTCGTCGAGGAATGCCTTGGCCCAGGCGATAACTTGCGCGCCCCGCGCGGGGTCGTAGCCCTTTCCCACCGCCGTGCCGGGCAGCGCGTCGGTGCCGTAGAGCGCGTCGTAGAGGCTGCCCCAGCGGGCGTTGGCGGCGTTGAGCACGAACCGCGCGTTGAGCATCGGCACGACCAGTTGCGGACCCGCCATCCGCGCGATCTCGTCATCGACATTGGCCGTCGTCACTGCGAACGGCGCGGGCTCGGGGACGAGGTAGCCGATTTCGCGCAGGAACGGCTGGTAGTCAGCATGGTCGATCGGCTGTCCGGGGCGCGCCATGTGCCATTCGTCGATCTTCGCCTGGAGCGCATCGCGGGTGGCGAGGAGATCGCGATTCTCGGGCGCGTAGCGCGCGAAAATCGACGCCACCCCGGTCCAGAAACGGTCGGGATCGAGCCCCGTCCCGGGTAGTGCCTGCTCGTCAATGAACCGCGCCAGTTCCGCCGCGACCCGGAGGCCGGCCTTGTCGATAAGCTCAGTCATGCGCACGCCCTTCGAAACGGGATCCAATCAGGGCGGCGCAATGCCCGGACGCGCGCTGGCGGTCCAGCCCCGCCGCCCCAGACTTTCGTCGAATATAACCGCGGACGAAGTAGCCGGGGGGCGTGGTTGAGTTGTGCAGGAGCGATCCGCTGACCTCTGCAGTGCGATTGCGAAGATTGAAAACGGTCACAAAGAAAAAGTCCAAGAAAACTGAGTGATTTTGACGCCCGGTCCGTCAAAATCACGCAGTTTGCGTTACGCTGTGAGAAGTTCGGATACGCTTGTCTGACTTGGGGCGCAGCGCTGCTCCCCATGTGTGCAAATATGCTCAGCTCGTCCCCCGACCGGCCCGCTTGACCGGAAACGCTGTACCCGAATCGGTCGCGGAACAGTTGCTTTTGACATGACCTGCAAACCCAACATCATTCGCCCCGGCCTGACCGCGATTGCCGCTGTCCTCGCCCTTTCGTCCACTTCGTTGCTTGCCCAGACCGCCGATCCGGCCACGGCAAGCCCGTCACCCATCGCCGCCGATCCCGCTCCGATAAGCGCAGCCCCGACCTCGGTTGCGCCCGAGATCGCTGCTCCGGCGCCCAACTCCACCGATCCGCTCGCCGCTGCCACGGCCACCACAACGACCAAGCCCACGCCCAGGAAAGTCGTGACCAGAACCGTAGCGACGACCACGACGCGCACGGTCCGCAAGGCCGCTCCGGTTGCCGCTCGGACCACAGCCAGGACCGCTTCGCCGGTCGCCGCGAAGGCTGCTGCTCCCGCTGCGGTTCCGGTGCCAATCGCTCCGGCTCAATCGGCTTTGCCCGTGACAGACATGGCGTCGACCCCGATTGCACCGACCACTTCAGCGCCGGTCGCCAAGACCACCACCACGACCGCGCCCACCGACCAGACGCTGCCTATCGTCGGAGCGGGCGCCGCGGCGCTGGCACTCGCCGGTGCGGGCTTCGCGCTCAGCCGCCGGCGTCGCCGCCGTGACGAGGAGCAATTCGCCGAGGAGTCCTATGTCCCCGCCGACGAGCCAGTCGCCGATCCGATCATGGCAGAGCGAGTGATCGCCCCGGAGCCGCGCTTTGCCCCGGCTCCGGCAATGGTTGCCACAACGACGCTTCCCGCCGCATTCGACGCCAGCGACCGAAGCCCACGGATCCAGGCTGCCTATGCGGGCCCGAGCGAGGACAATCCGTCGCTGTCGCTGCGCAAGCGACTGAAGCGGGCTAGCGGGCTCGACCAGATGGAGCGTAATGGCCACATCGTCTCGCCGCCGGCCAAGACGGCCCGATCCGAAACGCCGAAGTCGAACGTGTCGACCTGGGCCAATCCGGCGCCGGGCGGGCTGATGTTCGGCCGCGACGACCCGGCTCTCCGCCCGGCGTTCACCGCCAACTAACCGCTTGGCTTCAACACCTTTCCGGTCCTCCGCTTGTCCCCGAGCGGAGGACCGTTTTCACGTTCATGAACTCATGAAGCCCCCACTCCCCCAATTCGCGGCCGTGGCCCGAGCGCTTGATCCCGCCGAACGGGGCCTCGGGAGCGGAGGCGAGCATCTGGTTGACCGCGGTCATACCAGCCTCGATTCCTGCGATGAATCGCGCTTCCTCGGCGGGTTCGCGGGTCCACACCGAAGACCCAAGCCCGAACGGAATCGCGTTGGCGAGCCGAATCGCCTCGTCGATATCCGACACCTTGAACAGCATCGCAATCGGCCCGAAAATCTCCTCATTGGCGAGCTTGCTGTCGAGCGGCACGCCGGTCAGGACGCCGCCGCCGATATAGGCGCCCTGGCCCGACAGAGCCTCGCCGCCGATCAGGCTCGCTCCCGCCGCCTTCGCCTCCTCGAGTTGGCCGAGTACCGTTTCCATTTGCTCGAAACTCGACAGCGGACCCATGTCGCTCGCCGGGTCCATCGGATCGCCTGCCTTCGCAGCCAGCATCCCGGCGATGAACCGCTCGGCGAACGCGTCATACACAGCGGCGTGGACGATCATCCGTTTGGCGCAGACGCAGGACTGGCCGCTGTTCTGGATCCGCGCGGTGACGGCGGTCTTGACGGCGAGATCGAGGTCGGCCGACGGCATGACGATGAACGGGTCCGACCCGCCGAGCTCGAGCACCACTTTCTTGAGCGCGCCGCCCGCCGCCACGGCGACCGAGCGGCCCGCGCCTTCGCTCCCGGTCAGCGTCACCGCCGCTACCCGCTCGTCGGCGATCAGCGCGGCGACATTGCCCGACTTGATCGCCAAATTCTGGAACAGCCCGTCGGGCGCACCGGCGGCGATCACCGCCTCCTCGATCATCCCGGCGACCCCCTGGACGATGCTGGCGTGCTTCAACAACCCGACATTGCCGGCAAGGATCGTCGGGGCGAGGAAGCGGACTGCCTGCCAGTAGGGGAAGTTCCACGGCATCACCGCCAGGATGACGCCGAGCGGGAGCAAATGGACCTCGCCATTCGCCCCGGCGATCGGCCGCGGCTTGAGGAATGCCTCGCCGTTCTGGGCATAATAGCGAAAGGCGGCAGCGCATTTCTGAACCTCGGCACGAGCCGAGACGAGCGTCTTGCCCATCTCTGTGCTCGCCATCCGCGCCATCGGCTCAAGCCGCGCATCGAAGATTTCGGCGATCTTCTCGAGCAGTTCGGTCCGCTCAGACACCGGGCTAAAACGCCAGCTGGCGAAACGCGAGGCGGCGCGCGCCACCTTCCCCTCGAGCTCCTCGGAAGTGAGTTCGGGGTAGGTGGCGATCTCGTCACCGGTCGCGGGATTGATGCTTTTGAACATGGGGTCATCCGCTGCTGCTGAGGTTGGTCGGCCAACGTTTCATGCCACCCGGCGTTCCGGTGCCCAGGAAAGCGACGAAGGCGGGCAAGATCAGGAGGGATAGCATCAAGAGCCGTCGGGAAATGTGCCGTCCGCGATCAACGGAATGTGACAGGAACCGGGCAATCTTGTCTCTGCCCTTCGGGAACATTGGGACTTTTCAATGCGCGCGTCACAAAGGGCGAAGCTGCATTGTGCGACAAGCTGGGGCGTTGGACATTTCGTCCATATCCAGGAGAGAAAAATGACCCGTTTCGCACGCATCTCGGCGACAGTGCTCGCCAGCACGCTCGTTTTCGCCGGTTCGGCGGTCGCCGCTACGAGTTCCGCCCCCAAGCCGAGGATTACGATGGCCGCGGCGCGCGCCAAGGCGCTGCATCTTGCGCCAGGAAAGCTTATTTCCAGCGAATATGAGAATGAGCACGGCTGGCGCTATTCGTTCGACATCCAGCAGAAAGGCCATGTCCAGGAGATCGGCATCGACGGCCAGACCGGGCGCGTGGTCGAGAACAAGTCCGAGGGCAAGGTCGACCACGACTAGGCACTGGAACGCCGTCGGCGGAGGTGCCTTGCACTTCCGCCGGTGGCACGTTCATGCTGTTATGGTCGGCTTGCCCGCGTCGCGGAGATTCTATGCAGATCCTGCTTGCCGAAGACGACATAGAAACGGCTGGTTTCATCACGCGCGGGCTCGAGGAACTCGGCCACGCTGTGCTCCGCGCGGATAATGGGTCCGATGCGCTTCATTTCGCCGTGACAGAACCGTTTGACGTGCTGATCCTCGATCGCCTGCTGCCGGGTCTCGACGGCCTGACGGTGCTGCGGCGCCTCCGTGCGGCGGACATCCACACGCCGGTGCTTCTGCTGACCGCGCTCGGCCGAATCGAGGATCGGGTCGAGGGACTCGACGCGGGCGCCGACGATTATCTGGTCAAGCCGTTCGCCTTTTCCGAGCTCGCCGCGCGGCTGAACGCCTTGCGGCGGCGGCCACCGGCCAATCTTGAACCGACCCGGCTTGAGCAGGGCTCGATTTCGCTCGACCTGCTGAAACGCGAGGTGCGCCGCGAGGGTAAAGTCATCCCGCTTCAGCCACGCGAATTTCGCCTGCTGGAGGAATTGCTCCGCGGCGGCGACCGTGTCGTCACACGCACGATGCTGCTTGAGCGCGTATGGGGTTATCATTTCGACCCCCAGACTAACATCGTCGATACGCATATCAGCCGCTTGCGCGCGAAGCTCAACGAGGGCAGCAAGAACGACCTGATCGAAACGGTGCGCGGTGCCGGCTACCGGATGCGCGGCAATGACTAGTCGCAAGAGC
>JBKJMA010000094.1:0-5051 GCA_046596505.1 Sphingomicrobium sp. | reverse complement strand
GTCGCGGTCGACATGGACCATCGTCTCCGCCGCGCGATCGAGCAGGTGCGCGAGCCGCCCGACGTCGGTCATTTTTGCGCGCGCATCGTCCCATGCGGCTTGCAACAACAGGTGCGTGGGTTCGTATTTGCGCAGCACGTCGTAGATCAGGTCGGTCGAGAAGGTCACCTGTTTGCCGGTCTTGCGCTTGCCGGGGTGCTGGCGCTCGACCAGCCCGCCGATCACCGCAACTTCGCGGAACGCGCGCTTCAAGAGGTGCGATTGCTGGACCCAGTCGACGAATTCATGTTCGAGGATGTCGGGCGAGAGCAAGGGTGCCGGGTCGATGACTTCCTCGAGCCCGTAACAGGCGAGCGCATAGTCGTTGGCGACGAAGCCGAGCGGTTTGAGCCCGGCGCTTTCCATGCGGCGGGTGATCAGCATGCCGAGCGACTGGTGCGCGTTCCAGCCTTCGAAGCTGTAGATGACGAGGAAGTGGCGGCCTTCGTGGGGGAAGGTTTCGACGAGCAATTGGTCGGGTTCGGGGAGAATCGAGCGCTTGCCCTGAACTTCGAGCCATTCGCGGACATCGGCGGGGAAACGCTGCCAGTCGTCGGGGCTGGCGAGGAAGCCGCGGACGCGGTCGGCGAGGTGGGTCGACATCGACATGCGCTGCCCGCCGTAGGTGACCAGCCGCGCCGATTTGGACGAGGCGTGGACGATGATGTCGCTGTCCTTGAGTCGCTCGACCTCAAGGCTGAGGCCCGCGAAGAAGATGTGGTCGCCGACCGAGAGCGTCGAGGCGAAACCTTCCTCGACCTTGCCGAGCATCCGGCCGTTCTTGAAGCGCACGTCCATCATCGGGTTGTCGACGATGATCCCGGCGTTGAGGCGGTGCTGGACGGCGACCGCGGGGGTGGTGATCCGCCAGCGGCCAGGGCCGTCGGCGGTCAGGCGGCGGTATTTGTCATAGGCTTTGAGCGCGTAACCGCCGGTGGCGATGTAGGCGAGCACTCGGGCGAAGACTTCGTGGGTGAGGCCGGCGTAGGGGGCGGCGGAATTGATTTCGGCGAGCAATTCGGCCTCGTCGAACGGACCGGCGCAGGCGATCGCGAGGATGTGCTGGGCGAGGACGTCGAGCGTGCCGGGGCGGAAGATGTCGGGGTCGAGCTCGTTGTCGTCGATTGCATCCAATGCGGCGCGCGCCTCGAGATATTCGAAGCGGTTGCCGGGGACGATCATGCCTTTCGACGGTTCGTCGAGGCGGTGGTTGGCGCGGCCGATGCGCTGGAGCAGGCGCGACGATCCCTTGGGGGCGCCCATCTGGACGACGAGGTCGACATTGCCCCAGTCGATCCCGAGATCGAGGCTGGCGGTGGCGACGAGCGCGCGCAGCCGGCCGTCGCCCATTGCGGTCTCGACCTTGCGGCGGGCTTCTAAGGCGAGGCTGCCGTGGTGGATGCCGATGGGGAGCTGGTCGTCGTTGACCCGCCACAGGTCCTGAAAAATCAGTTCGGCGAGGCTGCGGGTATTGCAGAATACGAGGGTCGTCTTGTGCTCGGCAATGAGCGCCATCACCTGCTTTGCGGCGTAGCGGCCCGAATGGCCCGACCACGGGACGCGGTCGTCGGGGATGAGGATCGACAGGTCGGGCTCGGCGCCGGGGTCACCGATGACGAGGCGGACGAGTTCGGCGTCGGCGTCGGGGGCGAGCCAGCCCTGATAAGCTTCGGGGTCGGCGATGGTGGCGGACAGGCCGACGCGGCGCATGCGGGGGGCAAGGTGCTGAAGGCGGGCAAGGGAGAGGGAGAGGAGATCGCCACGCTTCTCGCGGGCGAAGGCGTGGATCTCGTCGATGACGACGGTCTGGAGGCCCGCGAAGATCTGGTCGCTGTCGGTGTAGCTCAACAGCAGGCTGAGGCTTTCGGGGGTGGTGAGGAGGATGTGCGGCGGGCGGGCGCGCTGGCGGGCCGTGCGGTCGGACGGAGTGTCGCCGCTACGGGTTTCAACGCGGATATCGAGCCCCATCTCCTCGATCGGGGCGAGGAGGTTGCGCTGGACGTCTACGCCAAGCGCCTTGAGCGGCGAGATGTAGAGCGTGTGGAGGCCATCACGCGCGTTCTCGACAAGGTCGGCCAGCGTGGGGAGGAAACCGGCGAGCGTCTTGCCCGCCCCGGTCGCGGCGACGAGCAGGACATGCTCGCCGCCCTGCGCCGCGTCGAGCATGTCGAGCTGGTGCCGCCGCGGCGCCCAGCCGCGGGCGGCGAACCAGTCGTCGATGATGGTCGGAAGACGGGACAGACGCTTTACCCTCATGAAACCGGCGCGACACTCGCGGGCTCGAGCCTCACATGGCGCGTCTCGGCGGCTGGATCGAGCCCTCCCCGGCAAGCATTTTCATCGAACCCGCCGGGGCGTCGGCCGGGCAACTGCTGCGTTAGCCGTCCGGGCTAATCCCATCATGGCTAGTCAGGATGATGTGCTCGCGCCCGGGGCGAAAAGCGGTTGTCCGGCCGCCTTCAATCGCGCTTCGGCGGCGCTGTGCATTTCCTGATAGCGCGGCACTTCGCGAAGCTCCTTGAAGTCCGGATCGACGTCGATGTGGCGAAGTTGTGTCATGGTCATCTGCGCGAAATAAGGCTCGAGCAGTTCCAGCGCCGTTTCGAAATCGTGAAGGTGAATCGACAGCGCGCAAGCCAGATTATAGCGCATGGTGAGATTATCGGGATCCATCAGCATGGCCCGGTCGATCCAGTCGCGGGCGCGGTTCGCATCGCCGAGAGCGCACAGCGCGCTGACCCCCATCGCCATGGCCGAGCCATTCGTCGGGTCCTGCGCAACCTCCTTTTCGACTCGGGCGATCGTAATCCGGGCGTTGCGATCGAGATTGGCGCGATCATCCAAGGCCATATAACAGCAACTTAGCATATGACCCGAGTGACAGTCGGTCTCGACCAGCGATAATGCCTTTTCCCAATAAGGAACCGCCTCGGCGACGCGCCCCTGGCGAAAGGCGATCATCGCCGCTTCCTTGTTCACTTCCCACGATTCGGGATCGATTTCGAGCGCCACCGCCAATTGGCGGTCGGCGTCCTCATGACGACCTTCGCCCTGAAGGTAGCGCGCCTTGACGCAGATCGCCTCGGGCTGATGCGGATCGAGCGCGAGCGCTTGCTCGGCGGCGGGCATGCCGTCCTCCTGAAGCCCGTGCCAGAAACGCAGTTCCGACTGGCCGAGCGCCATCAGCGCCCAGGCCTTGGCATAGTTTGGATCGACCTTGGTCGCCTGTTTGCAAATCCGCACGACGGCTTCGTCACGCCGCCGGTCGCCGGCCTTTCCGCTGATCCACTGTTTGCGTGCCAGCAGGTAGAAATTATAGGCGTCGGGATTGGTCGTACCGCGCTGCTCGATTGCCTTTTTCTCCTTCGGCAGCAGTTTCAGCTTGAGCGCGCCGACGATCGCCTTCGAGATTTCATCCTGAATGGCGAAGATGTCGGTCAAGTCGCGGTCATAGCGATCGGCCCACAGCTGAAGGCTGATCGTGCAGTCGGTGAGCTGGGCGCTGATCCGGACCCGGCTGCCGGCCTTGCGCACGCTGCCTTCCAGGACATGGGTCACCCCCAGATCGCGGGCCAGCGCAGCCGTGTCGATCGGCTTTCCCTTGAACGAAAAGGCGGTGTTGCGCGCGACCACCGACAGCGCCGACACTTTCGACAGGTCGGTGATAATGTCCTCGCTGATCCCGTCGCTGAAATACTCCTGTTCGGGATCGCCACTCATGTTCACAAACGGCAAGGCGCAGACCACGACGGTGCGGCCCGGTTCGATGTCCGAATTCTGTTCGGTCGGGGCCGCCACGCTGCCTACCAGCGAAGCGATGCTGCTTTCGACCTTTTTCCAGCCGGGGGCATCGACGTCGCCCGACCAGCCCATCAGATCGGCACACTGAATCTGGTTGAACGGCATCGGCGGCAGGACGCCGTCGATGCTGAGCTGGACCAGCGTTCCCGCCTCGCGCGCGGCGTCGGCCTCGGCGCGCACCCATTGCGAGCGCACCGCGTCGTTCGACCACAGTACCAGGACGGCCTTTGCCAGTTTGATCCGTTCCTCGATCACCTCGCCATAGGCGCGGTGAGCGGGCAGCTCGTCGTCGCGCCAGACGCCGTAGCCTGCCGTGCGCAACGCCTCAGCCGCCTGTTTCGCCAGCGGCTCGTTCGGTCGGGCATATGAGATGAAAATATCCGACATCGCGACGTTTCGTTCCTCAGTTCATCCGGTTGTATCGTCAGCACCCGAACTGGCAAGACAAAGCTTTGGTTATGGAGGCGTTCCGAGGAATTGTGCCGTCCCTGAGGCGGCAATTCCAATGTTCGCAATTGGGTCGAAAGCGGAGTTTCGTCAGTGCGCGGCCTCGACCGCTTCGATCCCTGACGCTTCGAGCTGGCCGTTGATGGTTGACATCAGGCGGCCAAGTCCCGCCTGGTCCGATGACTCGGCCCGCGCCACCAGCACATCCTGGGTGTTGGAGGCGCGCAGGAGCCACCAGCCGTCGGCGATTTGCACGCGGACGCCGTCGGTGCTGTCGACCGTCGCGCCGGCGGCGGCGAGGCGCGCGGCAACTTCCTCGATGACCGCGAACTTGCGCGTGTCGTCGACCTGGAAGCGCAGTTCGGGGGTGGCGACCGACGGCGGCATGTCGCTGCGCAGTTGGGTGACCGATTTGCCGAGGGACGTTGCGGCGCGAATCAGGCGGACCGCGGCGTAGAGCGCGTCGTCGAAGCCGTACCATTCATGCTTGAAGAAGATGTGGCCCGACATTTCGCCGGCGAGCGGAGCGCCGGTCTCCTTCATCTTGGCCTTGATCAGGCTGTGCCCGGTCTTCCACATCAGCGGCTTGCCGCCGAGCTCCGCGATGCGGTCGAACAGCGTCTGGCTCGCCTTGACGTCGGCAATGATGGTCGATCCGGGGAGCGCCTTGAGCACCGGTTCGGCGAGGATCATGACGAGCTGGTCGCCCCAGATGACGCGGCCCTGGCCGTCGACCGCGCCGATGCGGTCCGCGTCGCCGTCGA
>JBKJMA010000242.1:0-2674 GCA_046596505.1 Sphingomicrobium sp. | reverse complement strand
GTCGGTTCGATGATCGTCCCGCCCGGCTTGAGCTTGCCCGAGCGTTCGGCGTCCTCGATCATGGCGAGCGCGATGCGGTCCTTGATCGATGCGCCCGGGTTGGAGCGCTCGTTCTTCGACCACACTTCAGCGCGGCCGGCGAACAGTCGGTTGACGCGAACGTGCGGCGTGTTGCCGATGGTCTCGAGGATCGAATTCGCCTTCATGTCACGGGCTCCTTGTGGTCGCGTCTGGAGGTGTTCGTCGGGTTGACGCCTATTTCGGGCGGGTCGAAGCTCTTGGCAAGCCGCAGCTCGGGAAATTTCCACGCCCAGATGGCGACGACGGCGATTGCCCCGATCCCGCCGGCGACGACCGCCACGACCGGACCGATGAGCGCGGCGAGGAAACCGCTTTCGGCCTCGCCCAGCTCGTTCGAGGCGCTGATGAACAGCGAACTGACCGACCCGACGCGGCCGCGCATCGCGTCGGGGGTGTGAAGCTGGATAAGCGACTGGCGGACGTAAACCGAGAACATGTCGGCCGCACCGAGCAAGGCGAGGCAGGCGAGGCTGAGCGGCATGGAGCGGGACAGGCCGAACACCACCGTCACCGCGCCGAACACCGCGACCGCCCACAGCATCTTGACGCCAACGTCATGCTTTAATGGACGAAAGGCGAAGAAGGCGGCGGTCACCGTTGCCCCGAGTGCGGGCGCGGCGCGAAGATGGCCGAGCCCTTCGGGACCCGAATGGAGCACATCGCGCGCGAACACGGGAAGCATCGCCGTCGCGCCGCCGAGTAGGACCGCGAACAGGTCGAGGCTGATCGCGCCGAGCACGAGGCGGTTGGTGCGGACATAGCGGATGCCCTCGCTCGCCTTGCGCCAGAAGCCGATCGTATCGTCGGCGACGGGGCGCGCCACCGGCCCGATAGTCATCAGCGATATCAGCGAGAAGACCAGCAGCGCAGCGCTGACCAGATAAGGTGTCGCGGGCGACACGGCATAGAGATAGCCACCGAGCGCTGGCCCCACGACCGACCCCGATTGCCACGCGATCGACGATAGGGCGATCGCTCGCGGCAATATCTCGCGCGGCACCAGGTTGGGCGCCAGCGCGCCGAGCGCGGGGCCGGCGAAGCCGCGCGCGACCCCGAGCAGCGCGGCGACGACGAATAGCGCGGTCACGCTGGTCAGCCCGTTCCACGAGAACCAGCCGAGCGCGACCGCACAGCTAAGCTCGAGCATGACCGCGCCGCGCGCCACCCAGCGTCGGTCGAGATGGTCCGCCGCCCAGCCGGTCAGCGGGGTCAGCACGAACAGCGGCACGAACTGGACGAGGCCGATGATCCCGAGCCGTAACGAGGCGGCAGGCACGTCCATCGTCTGGCGCGAAATGTCATAGACCTGCCAGCCGATGACGATGACCATCGCCAGCTGGGCAATGGTCGACGTCAGTCGCGACAGCCAATAGGCGCGGAAGGCGGGAATACGCAGCGGTTCCGGGATCCAATTCACGTCGCGAGCCCTAGCGGGGCTTTGTCAGCGCCGCTACACCTCCTCCGCGATGGCCAAACTCAAAACGCGTTACATCTGCACCGCCTGCGGTTCCGCCCAGACGCGGTGGCAGGGACAGTGTCCCGATTGCGCCGAGTGGAACTCGATCGCGCAGGAGGCGGCTGCGTTGTCGACGGTGTTCGCGGCGAAGCACGACCTGTCGACCGGGGGGCGGGCGATCGAACTGGTCGGTCTGGATGTCGCGGTCGCGCTGCCGCCGCGACTGGCGAGCGGGATCGCCGAGTTCGACCGGGCGATCGGCGGCGGGCTGGTGCCGGGGTCGGCGACGCTGATCGGCGGCGACCCGGGGATCGGCAAGTCGACCCTGCTGCTCCAGGTCGCGGCCAATATGGCGAACGCGGGGCGGAGCGTGGTTTACCTGTCGGGTGAGGAATCGGCCGACCAGGTTCGGCTGCGGGCGCTGCGGCTCGGGCTTGGCGGGGCGCCCGTAAGGCTGGCGGCAGCTACGTCGGTGCGCGATATACTGACGACCCTGGGCCAGGGCGAACCGCCCGCGCTGCTCGTCATCGACTCCATCCAGACGATGCACTCCGACCTGATCGAAGGCGCGCCCGGCACCGTCAGCCAGGTGCGCGCGTCGGCGCAGGAGCTGGTCCGGTTCGCCAAGGATTTCGGCACCGCGCTGGTGCTCGTCGGCCATGTTACCAAGGACGGCTCGATCGCGGGTCCGCGCGTGCTCGAACATATGGTCGACACCGTGCTCGGCTTCGAGGGCGAACGCAGCCACCAGTATCGCATCCTCCGCGCGGTCAAGAATCGCTTCGGCGGGACCGACGAGATCGGGGTGTTCGCGATGGAGGGGGTCGGGCTGACCGAGGTGCCGAACCCGTCGGCACTGTTCCTGACCCAGCGCGGCGAGCCGGTCAGCGGCACGGCGGTGTTCCCCGCGCTCGAGGGGACGCGGCCAGTGCTGGTCGAGATCCAGGCGCTGGTCGTTCGGCTGGCGAGCGGGGCGACCCCGCGCCGCGCCGCGGTCGGGTGGGATTCAGGCCGGCTCGCGATGGTGCTCGCGGTCCTGGAGGCGCGCTGCGGGATGAGTTTTGCAACCGCCGAAGTCTATCTCAACGTCGCGGGCGGCTATCGCCTGTCCGACCCCGCTGCCGACCTCGCCGTCGC
>JBKJMA010000229.1:0-3344 GCA_046596505.1 Sphingomicrobium sp. | reverse complement strand
GCCTCCCCCGCCGCCTCCCCCGCCGCCCCCGCCGCCGCCTGCAACGCAGACGTGCCCGGACGGTTCGGTGATCCCGGCTGCGTCGGCTTGCCCGGCTCCGGCTCCGGTTCCGGTTGGTCCATTCATCGTGTTCTTCGATTGGGACAAGTCGGACATCACGCCGGAAGCGGCGGCGATCCTCGACAACGCCGCGGCTGCCTATGCGCAGACCGGTCGTGCCTCGGTCATGCTGGCCGGTCACGCCGACAAGTCGGGTTCGGATGCCTACAACGTTGCGCTGTCGCAGCGCCGTGCGGACGCCGTGAAGGCGTATCTCGCGGGCAAAGGTATCGCCGACGGTGCGATCACGACCCAGGCGTTCGGCGAGAGCCGTCCGCTGGTCGAGACCGCCGACGGTGTCCGCGAGCCGCAGAACCGCCGCGTGGAAATCACTTACGGCCCGGGTTCGGGCATGTAAGGGGAGTGAGGGTCGCTTCGGCGGCTCTCCCGTCCACAGGACAGAAAATGGCCCCGGGGGAGCAATCCCTCGGGGCCTTTTTGCGTCATGGAGAGATGGCGCTTGTGGTGCCGACCCTTCCGTCAGCCTGCGGCTGCCACCGCCTATTTCCGGAAAAGGACTAGCGGCCGGTCCAGTTGCCGGGGCGCTTTTCAACGAAGGCGGCCATACCTTCCTTCTGGTCGGCGGTACCGAACATGCCGTGGAACAGGCGGCGCTCGAAGGTGATGCCCTGGGCCAGGCTCATCTCGAAGGTGGCGTTGACCATTTCCTTGGTCGCAATCGCGGCAAGGGGGGCCATGGCGGCGATCGCCTGCGCGGTTTTCAGTGCTTCCCCGAGCAGGTCGGCAGCGGGGACGACCCTCGCCACCAGGCCAGCGCGCTCGGCCTCCTCGGCGCCCATCATCCGGCCGGTGAGGCACATCTCCATCGCCTTGGCCTTGCCGATCGCGCGCGTGAGCCGCTGTGAGCCGCCCATGCCGGGGGTGACGCCGAGCTTAATCTCGGGCTGGCCGAACTTGGCCGAGTCTGCGGCGATAATGAAGTCGGCCATCATCGCGACCTCGCAGCCTCCGCCGAGCGCGAAGCCCGACACCGCCGCAAGCCATGGCTTGCGCGTCGCGGTGACTTTCTCCCAGCCAGCGAAGAAGTTCGATCCGTACATGTCGGCGAACCCCTGCGCCTGCATCTCCTTGATGTCGGCACCCGCGGCGAAGGCCTTTTCCGAGCCGGTGAGGACGAGGCAGCGCTGGCTATCGTTGGCGTCATAAGCGGCGAAGGCAGCGATCAGATCGCGCAGCACGCCCGAGTTCAAGGCGTTGAGCGCCTGCGGGCGGTTCAGCGTGACGAGCGTAACTGCCCCGCGCTGTTCGACGAGGATGGTTTCGAAGCTCATTGGAACGCCTCATGATTATTGGCCGGGAAGGGTGACCACTCCTCGTCACTCGGCAGCGGCTCGAAGAAAGGATCTACCTGGGCCGGTTCCGACCAGCGCGGCGCATTATCCTTATCGATCAGCAGCGCACGGACCCCTTCGCGAAAGTCGGGATGGTGGATCAGCCGGACCATGATGCCATATTCCATCTTCATCTCGTCGATGAAATGAAGGTTCATCGGGCTTTCGACGAGCAGTTTCAGGGTGACGTTGCAGGCCGTCGGCGACTTGGCCCGAATAGTCTTCGCTTCCTTGGCGCACCAGACATCGCCGTCGCTGGCCCCGGCATCGAGCGCGGCAAGGATGTCGATCAGTGAGTCTGACGCGAAGCATCGGTCCATCAGTGCCAGGCGGCCCATGATCGGCGCTTCGGGCGGGTCGATCGCCAGTTCGTCGAGGATCGCTTCGACCCGGTAAGGATCCGCCGCGATCCGGTGCTTGGCTTCTGCGAGGGAAGCGCTCGGCAAATAATGGGTCGCAAGCCGCAACGCCTTGCACTCCGCGCCGGTTAGCCGCGCGCCGGTCAGCGCGAGGAATTGCGCCAGCCGCCCGCGCAGCCGTGACAGATAGCGCCCACCACCCACGTCGGGGAAAATCCCGATAGCGGTTTCGGGCATGGCGAACAGGGTGTTTTCCGTCGCGACGCGATAACGGCACGGGCAGGAGATGCCGACCCCGCCGCCCATCGTCACCCCGTCCATGAAGGCCACGCCCGGTTTCGGGTAGGTGTACATCAAATGGTTGAGCCGATATTCATGAAAGAAGAAGGCACGCGCCGCTTCGTCATGTCCGGCGACGTTGTTGGCGATGCCGACGACGTCCCCACCGGCGCAGAAACCGCGCCCTTCGGCGTGATCGATCATCACGATCCGCACCGCCGGGTCGCTGCGCCAGGCGAGCAGCGCGCGCGTCATCGCCTGGACCATGGTCAGGTTGAGGGCGTGCAGCGCCTTGGGCCGGTTCAAGCTGAGCCGGCCAGCCTGTCCATCAACGAAGCTGCGGAGTTCATCGGTCATCATCGTCATCAATCAGCCTTTGCGTAAGATCCCGGAGCGGGCTCGATCCCGTCTTTGATGCGGCGCGCCGCGACCTGCTTGCCTGAGCGGTGCGCGCCGAGCCAGCCAACCCAGTGCGGCCACCAGCTGCCCTCGTGGCGGGTGGCGCCGTCGAGCCATGCGCCGGCGGAGTCGGGCTGCGTATCGTTCGTCCAATAGCCATGTTTGTTCGCCGCGGGCGGGTTGATCACCCCGGCGTTGTGACCCGAACCGCCGAGAATGAAGTCCGCGCCCAGCAACTCAGCGCCGCCATACACCGCTTCCCACGCAGAGACATGGTCTTCCTTCAGCGCGACGACCAGCAGCGGCGCCGTGATCGCGGCGAGGTCGACCGGCTCGCCCCGCACCGCGAAGCCGGCCGGCTCGCGCAGCCGATTTTCCATCAACAGCTGGCGATTATAGGATGTCATGAACGCCGCCGGGATCCGCGCGCCGTCCTCGAACCAGTAGAGCAGGTCCGACGCTGGTGCTGGCTGGTCGAGCAAATAATGCTGGACCACCGACGACCAGATGAGATCGTTGGCGCGCATTGCCGCGAACAGTCGCTGCAGCTCGACGCTGTCAATATAGCCCTGACGCTCGAGACGATCCTCGAGCATCGACAAATGGCCTTCATGGACGAACGCCGACCAGTCGCGCATGTCGGAAAAGTCAACCATCGTCCCGATCAGCGTCGCCGAATTGGCATCGCTCCCTCGCCCGTTGGCCGCCAGCCGCGCCAGCGCGATGGCGACCAGCGTGCCGCCGAGGCAGAAGGCGAACAGGTCGGGCGCCGTCCCGGTTCGCTGACGCACCTGTTCGATTGCAGTGATGACCCCGTCGACGACATAATCCTCGACGCCCTTGTCCTTTAGCTCGG
>JBKJMA010000223.1:0-5628 GCA_046596505.1 Sphingomicrobium sp. | reverse complement strand
AGTGGGTTACCAACGGCGCTGATCAGCGGCGGCGGGGGGCTTATGCGGCGGTCGAGGCGCGGCTTGGGTACGGACCTGCCAAGCAGCAATATTTGAGCGGGTTCGCGGCGGCTGGGACGGCCCGCGCAGACTGGCGGGCGATCGTCGCGGCGGCGGACGAGGCGCGGGGGCGAGGAGTGCGCCAGGTGCTGATCTGGGCACTGCCGCAAATTATGCGCGATGGGCTGACCTTGTTCGGGGGAGACGATGAGATGAATGCGTTCGACGAGGTCGATTTCCCGATTGCGATCGGGGTCGAGGCAAGCGTTGCGCCGGGTTTTTCGACCAATGTCGTGACATCGGCGAGCGGGCATGAGTTTCGCAATGCGAACTGGGCGAGCGCTCGGTTGCGGTTCGATGCCGGGCCGGGGGTGCGCGGAGATGGCGAACTGGAGGCGCTGATCGCTTTCTTTCGGGCGCGGCGGGGGAGCGCGGTCGGGTTCCGGTTTCGCGATCCTTACGATTGCAGTTCGAACGGGATGACGGGGGTGGCGGGGGTTTCGGACCAACTGATCGGGACTGGCGATGGCGCGCGGGTGCGGTTCGCGCTGGTCAAGCATTACGGCGGCGGCGAGGAGCGGCGGATCACGCGGCCGGTAGCTGGGTCGGTGGTCATCGCGGTCGGCGGGGTCGCCCGAGCGACGGGGTGGACGGTCGAGGCGGGCGGCGCGCTGCTGTTCGACGTCGCTCCGGTGACCGGGGCGGCAGTGACGGCAGGGTATCTGTTCGACGTGCCGGTGCGGTTTGCGGAGGATCGGCTCGAGATCAACCGGGCGAGTTTCCTGGCGGGCGCGGCGCCGAGCGTGCCGCTGATCGAGGTTCGCGAGGCATGAGCCGGATCAGCGAAGGGCCTCTGACCAGCCTGGCGTTCTGCTGGCGGGTCGAGCGGAGGGATGGCGCGGGGTGCGCGCTGACCAGTGTAGACCGGGCGGTCGAGCATGACGGGGTGCGGTACGAGGCGGCGCCGGGGATGATGCCGGCGGGGATCGTTCGCAAGGGTGGACTGGAGCCGGGGTCGGGCGAAGTCGCGGGAGCGGTGACGAGCGGGGCGCTGGGCGCGGTCGCCCTGGCGGCGGGGCGCTGGGACGGGGCGGCGGTGACGCTGAGCGCAGTCGACTGGAGCGATCCGGCGGCTGACGCAATGATCCTTTCCGGGGGCGAGATCGGCGAGGTCGCGGTCGATGGCGAGACGTATACGGCTGAGCTGCGCGGGGGCGCGGCAAAGCTCGATGCGCCGGTGTGTCCGGTGACGTCGCCGACGTGCCGGGCGAGCCTGGGGGATGAGCGGTGCCGGGTTGACATGGCCGGGCGGACAGTGCGGGCGGTGGTGGTGGCGTGCGACGGCGATCGGGTGTCGATCGACAGGGCGGCGGAGGGGCGGTTCCTGTTCGGGCGGCTGCGCTGGTTGAGCGGGGCCAACACCGGGTTGAAGACCGTGATCTGGGGCTGTGAGGGGACGGACGTGCGTGTGCGCGAGCTGGCGCCGGGTGCGGTCGCGGTGGGCGATCGGGTCGAGCTGCGCGAGGGGTGCGACAAGATGATTGCAACCTGCTCCGCGCGCTTTTCGAACGTCGTCAATTTTCGCGGCGAGCCGCACGTTCCGGGTAATGACCTGCTCACGCGGTATCCGGGGGCATGAGCGCGGTTGCGGGCGCCGTCGCGGTGGACCGTGCGCGGGCTCTGGTGGGAACACGGTTCCGGCTGCAGGGGCGGTCGCGCGAACAGGGCATCGATTGCCTGGGATTAGTGCTCGCGGCGCATGGACTTCCGGCGGGAAGCGGGCGGCGGGATTATGCGCTGCGAGGCGTGACGCGGGGCGAGATCGAGGCGGGGCTGGTGCCATGGTTTCGGCGGATTGCGCGGACGCGGGTCGTGCCGGGCGATGTGCTGGTGCTGTGGGCTGGGCCGGGAGTGCTGCATCTTGGCGTGGCGAGCGGAGACGGAATGATCCACGCCGATGTCCGGCATGGCGTGGTCGAACGGCCGGGCGCGACGCCGTGGCCAGTGGTGGCGGTGTTTCGGCGTCGTACGCGAGGGATTTGAGCAATGGCGACATTGGTGCTGAGCGCGGTCGGGACCGCGCTGGGGGGACCTGTTGGCGGCGCGCTGGGCAGCCTGGTCGGGCAAGCGGTCGATCAGCAACTGTTCGGGAGCGGACCGCGAAGGGGGCCTCGGCTGGGCGACCTAACGATCCAGACGGCTTCGTACGGGACGATGATCCCGCGGATTTACGGGACGATGCGGGTCGCCGGGAGCCTGATATGGGCGACCGACCTCAAGGAAGGTGAGCAGGCGGTCAGCGGCGGCAAGGGCGGCAGCGACAGCCTGCGCTATAGCTATACGGCAAGTTTTGCAGTTGCGCTGTCGTCGCGGCGGACGGTGCGGATCGGGCGGATCTGGGCGGACGGGAAATTGCTGCGCGGCGCGGCGGGCGATCTGAAGGTCGCGGGGACGGTGCGGTTCCACGATGGTGGCGAGGGGCAGGCGGTCGATCCGCTGATCGCGGCGGTCGAAGGAGCGGGAGCGACGTCGGCGTTTCGCGGGCTGGCGCTGGCGGTGTTCGAGCATCTCGCGCTGGCCGAATATGGCAATCGCATCCCTTTGCTGACCTTCGAGGTGGTCGGCGACGAGGGCGCGGTCGAGGTCGGCGCGGTGATTGGCGATGCTAGCGGCGGGGTCATCGATAGCGGGGCGGTGGCGGCGCTGAGCGGCTATGCGGCGCATGGCAGCGACCGCCGCGGAGCGGTGACGCCGATGGTGGAAATGTTTGGGCTTCGGCTGCGCGATGAAGGTGTTGTGGTCGGCGATCGGGGAGCGGTTTCGCGGACGGCGGTGGAGGCCGATCTGGGCTGTGCCGTCGCGGAGAAGGGCGCCGCGAAGATGGCGCGGTCGCGAAGGCCGCTGGGCGAGATGCCGGCGGGGCTTGGGCTCGGCTATTATGATCCGGCGCGCGATTACCAGGCGGGGCGGGCGAGCGCGGGCGAAGCGGGCGGGCGGACCCATCTGTCGGTCGATCTTGCCGCCGTGCTGACAGCGGACGCCGCGCGGGCGCTGGCCGAGGCGCGGCTGGCGAGCCTGTGGGCCGAGCGCGAGCGGGCGGTGGTACAATTGCCGCCGGCATTCATTGATTTGCAGCCGGGAGACACGGTGCACGGGGCGGGGCTGGCGGGCGACTGGGATGTGGCGAGCGTGGCCGTGACGGCGCTGGTGGTGACGGCGGAACTGGTGCGGCGGTCGGGGCGGGCTGTCGTGCTTTCGGCGGATGGCGGGCGGGTTAGCGGGTCGGTCGATGTGGCGGCGAGCGCGACGCGGCTGGTGTTGCTCGACCTGCCCAACCTTGGCACGGGCGAAGCGGGGCCGACCCTGATGATCGCCGCGTCGAGTGCAGGGGCGTGGCGGCCGGTGGTGGTGAGCATAACCGCCAACGGGGCCGAGCGCGCGCTGGTGACGGTCAACCGCGCGGCGTTCGTCGGGGCCGCGACGAGCGCGCTGGCGATAGGATGCACGGCGGTTCGAGACGATGTGTCGTCGGTCGTAATACAGCTGGTTAATGGCGATGCCTGGCTGACCAGCTGCGATGATAATGCGCTGGCGATGGGGACGAACCTCGCCGCGCTGGGCGACGAGCTGATCCAGTTCGGGCGGGTCGATGCAATCGGGGCGGGGCGGTTTCGACTGTCGCGCCTGCTGCGCGGGCGGCGCGGGAGCGAATGGGCGATGGCGGGGCACGGTGTCGGCGAGGCGTTCGTGCTGATCGAGGCGGACCGGCTGACGGCGGTGACGTTGCCGGGCGAGATGGTCGGGGCCGAGATCGCGGCGCTGGCGCACGGACTGGGCGATGGTGCGGCGGTCGTCGTGCGGCGGGTCGCGGGGGGGGAGGCGTTGCGGCCTCCGTCGCCGTGCGCGGTGAACGCGGTGAGGATTGCGGGTGGGCTGCGAATCGAGTGGTTGAGGCGGAGCCGGCTAGGCTGGGGCTGGAGCGACGGGATCGATGCGCCGCTTGGCGAAGCGGTCGAGCACTATCAGGTACGCATCGCCGCCGGTGCGGTCGAACGGGTGTGGGATAGCGCCGTGCCGGTCCTGGTGTTGACCGCCAGTGACTTGTCGCCGTTCGTCGCGAGTGCGGTGAGCATTTCGGTCGTGCAGGTTGGCGATCGCGCGGTGTCGCGCGCCGCCGTGATTATCGTGACATTATAGGGAGCCTGAAATGACGACGAGCCGACTTTCATTGCCGCTGCTGGTCGCCGGCCAGGCGCAGAAGGAAATTGCCCATAACGAGGCGCTGGTACTGCTCGACGGATGCGTTTCCGCCTGTGTCGAGCAACGTGCGCTGGCCAGTCCGCCGGCTAGCCCGGTGTCGGGCGCTTGCTACATCGTCGCGGCGGGGGCGAGCGGGGCATGGGTCGGCAAGGTCGATCAGCTCGCGATCGCCACGGACGGTGGATGGCGCTTCGTCGTGGCGCGAGAGGGATTGCGCGCGGTCGTGGCGAGCGAGGGGATCGAGGCGATCCACCGCGGGGCCGCTGGATGGGATTATGGCACCGTGCGAGCGACTGGCCTGATGGTCGACGGGACTGCGGTGGTCGGACCGCGGCGGCCGGCGATCAGCGACACGGTGGGCGGGTCGACCAACGATACGCAAGCGCGCGCCACGATCAGCAGCATTTTATCGTCGCTTCGGGCGCACGGCCTGATCGAACCATAAAAACGACATTGGACAGTCACTTATTGCTCGGCTGGCACAGAAATGATGCTTTTGCGCAACAGGCCAAGTATATCGCTGGCTTGCGCGGCACCGCAGCTCCCCATAAAGTGTTTAGGCAGTTCACTCTCTGAACGCATCTGAAAAGGGGATTATCATGCGGAAGCTGGCCATCACGCTGGCGCTCGCTTCGACAGCCCTGGCAACCCCAGCGGTCGCTCGCGACCACTCGTGGTATGTCGGGGTCGAAGGTGGCGCCATGCTCGTCGAAGATACGCACTTCGATTATACCAAGACGCGCGCGGGAGTTTCCGTGCTCAACGTCGCCGACGGAATCGTCATCAATCACAAGACCGGCCTCGACGGCGATCTGATCGGCGGTTACGATTTCGGGTTCCTGCGCGCAGAAGCGGAAATTGGCTACAAACGGGCGGGACTGAAGGATGTCCGGACGTCGGCCGGTGTCACGAATCCGTCGGGTGACTTCAGAGCCAACGGTCATGCATCGGCGCTTTCGTCGATGGCCAACCTGTTGCTCGACTTCGGCGACGACAATGGCTGGAACGGTTATGTCGGCGGCGGCGCCGGTGTTGCCCGCGTCAAGTATGACGTGTCGGTGCCGACACTGGGTTCGGGCTTCTCCGATCGCGACAGCCGCTTCGCATGGCAGGCTATTGCCGGCGTGCGCAAGGCGATCAGCCCGAACATGGATATTGGCCTGAAGTATCGCTATTTCAACGTAAATAAGTTGCGGTTCAACGACACGGTCGTGACCGGCGTCGAGAATTATAACGGGCGCTTTCGGTCGCACTCGTTGTTGGCGAGCCTGATCTTCAACTTCGCGGCGCCCCCGCCCCCGCCGCCGCCCCCGCCGCCTCCCCCGCCGC
>JBKJMA010000253.1:0-8305 GCA_046596505.1 Sphingomicrobium sp. | reverse complement strand
GAGTTCGGCCACGTCGTCGTCGACCTTGGCCGAACTCGACGCGCTTGACGACGCCGGTAATGACTTCGCTGACGCGGTCCTTGAATTCTTCGTGCTGGCGCTCGCGCTCGGCGTCGCGGACCTTCTGGAAGATGACCTGCTTGGCGGCCTGCGCGGCGATGCGGCCGAACTCGATCGGGGGCAGCGGATCGACGATGAAATCGCCGACGGTGGCATCGGTCTGGAGCTTCGTCGCGCCCTTCAGATCGACCTGCTTGAAATAATCGTCGACCTCCTCGACCACTTCGACGACGCGCCACAGGCGGAGGTCGCCGGTGACGGGGTCGAGCTTGGCGCGGATGTCGTTCTCGGCGCCGTAGCGCGAGCGGGCGGCGCGCTGGATCGCGTCTTCCATCGCCTCGATGACGATGGCGCGGTCGATCAATTTCTCCTTCGCCACCGCATCGGCGATGGCGAGCAGCTCGGCCTTGTTGGCGCTGGGGCCGGCGGTCGGCGGGGCAACAGTTGCCATCGGTTAACTCTCCGTCTTGATGGTGTCGGCGCCGTCGGTGCTGAGCGGCGCGGTGGCGTTGATGAGCTTGTCGGTCAGCAGCAGCTTGGCCGCGGCGATCGACGAGAAGGGGAAAGCGCGGGCGCCCTTCGGGGACGAGATGGTGACGATTTCGCCGTCGATCCCGTCGATGATCCCGCTGACCTGCTTGGCGCCGTCCTGCGGTTCGATGAACTTGATGCGCGCTTCGTGACCGGCCCAGTCGGCATAGTCGGACGGGCGGGTCAGCGGGCGATCGATCCCGGGTGACGAGACCTCGAGCCGATAGGCACCCTCGACCGGGTCGCGACCGGCTGCTTCCTCGGCGTCGAGCACTTCGGAGATCCGGCGCGACAGCGCTTCGCAATCGCCGAGCACGAGTTGCCTGGTGTCGGGGCGTTCGGCCATCACCTGCAGCGTGGGGTCCGACGTCCCGCCGATCATGATCACGCGCACCAAGCTGAGCCCAAGGGCTTCGGCCTCGGGCGCGATCAGCGCGGTAATGACGGGAATGTCGGCCAAGCCTGGGTCCTGTAAAGTTTAGTCAAAGGCGCTCGCTGCCGGGCCCCGGGGGACCCAGCCTCAGCATCCGGCGATGTCGAGGAGTGGCTGCGTTATAGGCGCAGCCGGGAAGCGGCGCAAGCGATGCTTATAGTCTGTTTCAGGTAAGGTGGACCGTCCCGATGGACAGGCTCTAGCCCCTCAGCGCGTGGTTCTCGGCGCGGATGCGGATGGTGAGGATGGCGGCGTTGACGAGCGAGAAGATCAGCGCGGTCGGCCACAGCCCGAACACCAGCGGGAGCACCGCGATCTCGCCGATCACGAGCAGGTAATTGGGGTGGCGGACGAAGCGGTAAGGGCCGCGCGCGACGAGGCTCTCGCCGGGAACGACAATGATCCGCGTTGTCCAGCGCGGCCCGAGCGTTCGCAGGGTCCACACCCGGAAGGCCTGGAGCAGGATGAACAGCGCGAGGAAAGGGAAGTGAACCGGCTTGCCCGGCGCCTGCAGCCACAACGCGGCGAGCCACGTGGCGTGAAGCGCGACAATCGCGGGATAATGACCCGGCGCGACCTCATGGCCGCCGTGGGCGAGGAGGCGCTTGGTATTGGCCCTCGCGACCGGCAATTCGGTCAGCCGCTGGAGCGTGACGAAGCCGAGGATCGCGACCGCGGGCCAGATCATCGCATGAGGCCCGATGACTCAATCAAGGACGGCGGAGCGACAGTGCGGCGAGCGTGAAGCCCGGCCCCAGCGCGGTCATCAGCGTGCGGCCAGGGAGCCCGCGCTCGATCAGCTTCTGGAGCACGAACAGCACCGTCGGCGCGCTCATGTTGCCATGCTCGCGTAGCACCTCGCGCTCGAGGTCGAGGGTGCCGGTCTGGAGGCCGAGCGCACTCTCCATCGCGGTCAATACCTTGGCCCCGCCGGGATGGCTGCACAGTCGGTCGAAGTCGGCGAAGCTCATGCCCATGCTGGCGAGGATCGAGTCGATTCCGGCGGAGAAGTTTGCCTCGAGGAACGGCGGGATCGCGCGGTCGAACACGACTGCGAGCCCCGGATCCTCGACCCGCCAGCCCATGATGCCGAGCGTGTCGGGCCACAGGCGTTCGCCCGAGCCTTCGACAAAGGCGATCGCATCGCCATCGGTCGAGATCACCGCAGCGGCCGACCCGTCGCCGAACAAGGCGGTGGCGACGATCGCGGCGGGGTCGTCGCTGTCGAGGCGGATCGAGATCGAGCAGGTCTCGACCGTGACGAAAAGCCAGCGGCTGCCCGGATCGGCGGCGGCAAGGCGGGCGGCGGTGGCGAGGCCGGACACGCCCCCGGCGCAACCGAGCCCGAAGATCGGCACGCGGCGGATATCGGGTCGAAGGCCGAGCGCCTTGGCGTTGCGCGCTTCGAGGCTCGGCGTGGCGATGCCGGTGGTCGACACCGCGATGACCCCGTCGATGTCGTTCGGCTGCAGGCCAGCTCGCTCGATCGCGCCACGCGCGGCCTCGAGAAACAATGCGTCGGCGGCGGCAAGATAGGTCCGATTGCGTTCGCCCCAGCCGTGGTTTTCGCCATACCAGGCGAGCGGCGCGACCAGTTGGCGCTCGTCGATCCCGGCATTGTCGAACACGCCGGATAGGCGGTCGAACAACGCCTTACGGCCGGCGAACAGCGCGCGGCCAGTTACCTTCGCCTCCGCCTGGCTGACAGGAAAGGGCGGGACGGCGGTCGCGAGGGACAGAAGGGAAGCGGTCAGCTTGAATCTTTCAAAGGGCCGCGGCAGTAACGGCCAAGGGAGACATTGGATGCAACGCACTTCATTGCAAGCGCTTATACTGGTTCCAGCGCTAACCGCCTGCACGGCCGGCCCCGCCGCCACGACTTCGCCAAGGCCGTTCGTCGCGACTGAGATCGCGAAGTTCGATTCGCCGTTCGAAATGGCATTCCTTCCCGATGGTTCGGCGCTCGTCACCGAGAAAGCGGGGCACCTCAAATGGTGGCGCGCGGGGCAGCCGATTGGCGATGTCGCCGGAGTGCCGACGGTAGCCAACGTCGATCAGGGCGGGTTGCTTGGAGTCGCCTTGTCGCCACGCTTCGCCACCGACCGGCTGGTGTATCTGACCTATTCGGAGCGCTCGGCGACGGGCGGCAGCGGACTGGCGCTCGCGCGCGGCGCTCTCTCCCCGGACGGCTTGCGGCTGACCGACGTGCGCGTGCTGTGGCACGATCCTGAGGGTGGCGAGGGCGGACAATTTGGCGCGGCGATTGCCTTCGCTCCCGACGGCAATTCGCTGTTCCTGAGCTCGGGCGAGCGCCAGCGCTTTACCCCGGCGCAGGACCCGAACCAGCCGCTGGGCAAGATACTCCACCTCACCCTCGACGGCCAGCCGGCACCGGACAATCCGGGCGCGGGTAAGCTCGGTGCGACAACAACGTCGATCACTACCCCGCCCGACAATAGCGGCGCGGCGAAAAGCGCGGTGGGGCGCCCGTTCCGCTGGACCACCCTCAACCGCACCCCCGGCGAGACTTGGAGCACGGGCCACCGCAACCCCTATGGCCTCGCATTCGACGCCGACGGACGGCTGTGGGAGAGCGAGATGGGGCCGCAGGGCGGGGATGAGGTCAACCTAGTCAAGCCGGGGCGAAACTATGCCTGGCCCGATGCCTCCAACGGCAGCAATTACGACGACACGGACATCCCCGATCACAAGCCGGGCGATGGCTACGAGCCGCCGAAAGTCTGGTGGAACGCGTCGATCTCGCCCGGCGGGCTGATGATTTATCAAGGGGCCAAATGGCCGCAGTGGAAGGGCGATGCATTCGTTCCGGCGCTGTCGGCCCAAGCGCTGATCCGCGTCGATCTCGACGGCGACAGAGCGACCAAGGCCGAGCAGTGGAACATGGACAACCGCATTCGCACCGTGGCCCAATCGCCTGCGGGAGACATCTACTTGCTCGAGGACGGCGACGGGGCGCGGCTGCTGCGGCTCGATCCGGCGAAGCCTCAGGCGCGGCGGTAGCGCAGATAGTAAGGGCGCCTACCTTCGCGGCGGGACTTGGCGCCGTAGCGGGTTTCGATCCAGCCACCGGGGGGATTTAGAAAGTCCGACGGCTGCTCGGCGAGCCAGTCGAACGTGGCGGCGTGGCGCTGCATGACCATTAGCGACCAGTCGAGATAGACCGGATGGTCCGTAGCGAGGCGGAACTCGCCGCCGGGCTTCAACTTTGCGGCGATAAGGGTCAGCGGGCCATCGTTGACCATGCGGCGCTTGGCGTGGCGCGCCTTGGGCCACGGGTCGGGATGGAGCAGGTAAACGAAACTCAGTGCCCCATCGGGCACCCGGGCCAGCACTTCGAGCGCGTCACCCATGTAGAGGCGGACGTTGGCGAGACGCTGATCGCGGATGTGGGCAAGGGCGGTGGCGACGCCGTTGAGAAATGGCTCGCAGCCGATGAAACCGTGGTCGGGGAGAAGGTCGGCGCGGTGCGCGAGATGCTCGCCGCCGCCAAAGCCGATCTCGACATGGAGCGGGCGCTGATCACCAAACAGGCGGTTCGCGGTGATCTCGCCCTCGTCCGGGACCGAAATTGCGGGAAGCAGCGTCTCGATCAACTCGGCCTGGCCCTTGCGCAGCCTGTGCCCGCTCGACCGGCCGTAAAGTCGGCTGATCGTCAGCGGGTCGCCAGGTTTCGCCAACGTCACTTGGCGATCGGTTCGCGGCCCCGCCAGAGGGCGACGAGCAGCAGGGCGAAGGCGAACAGCAGCGGCAGCCAGTTGCCGACCCGGGCGAACGGGGTAGCGGCGCGCGCGGCGGGGAGGCGCGCATCGATCTCGCCCGGTTCGCGCCAGGCGAGCGAGTGGAGCAGGCGGCCGTCGGCGTCGACCAGCGCGCTGATCCCGGTCGGGGTCGAGCGGATCACGGGGATGCCCTCCTCGGCGGCGCGCAGCCGCGCCTGGGCGAGGTGCTGCGGTGGGCCCCAGCGGCCGAACCAGGCGTCGTTCGACGGGTTGAACAGGAAATCGGGGCGGTGCGCGCGGTCGACCACTTCACCCGAGAAGATGATCTCGTAGCAGATCTGCACCCCCATCTTGCCGAAGCCCGGCAGGTCGAGGGTGCGCGGTCCGGGGCCGGCGTCGAAGTCGACATCGCCCGGGGCGAGGCGCGACAGGCCGATCGCCGACAGGATCGGGCGCATCGGGAGGTATTCGCCATAAGGGACGAGGTGCGCCTTGTCGTAGCGGCCGATCAGGCGGCCGGTCGGGTCGAGCAGGAACAGGCTGTTGCGCACGCCGGCAGCGGTCTGGCCATCAACCGAGCGGACGCCGAGCCCGCCGGTAGCGAGCAGGTCGTGGGGCCCAAGCGCGCGGATGATCGTTTGACGCTGGCTTGCGACGAGTGCGGCGGCGCCCAGTCGATTGTCTTCGAGCGGCGCGGTCACCGCGGCTTCGGGCCACAACAGCAGGCGCGGCTCGGTCGAGGGGGCGCCCGACAGGCCGAGCAGGCGAGCCTCGGCGATCGCGGTCGCGCCAGGACGCCATTTGACCTCCTGGCCGATGTTCGGCTGGACGATCCGCACCGCCGGCCCGGTGATTGAGGACGCGAACGGCAGGAGCAGCGAGGCCATTCCGACGACTGCGACTGGAAGCAGCGCGTATGCGGCGTCGCGCAGGTGGCGCATCGCGAGCCAGATCGCGCCGCCGAGGAGCACCGTCAGCCCCGACAGGCCGTAGGTTCCGATCATGCCGGTCGATCGGCGCAGCGGCGTGTCGACCAGCGTGACGCCGACCGGGTTCCACGCGAAACCGGTAAAGATCCCGGCGCGAAGATATTCGCACGCGATCCAGCCGGCGGCGAGCGCGAACACGAGCGCAAGCGGGTTACGCCGCCCGATCCGCCATGCGAGCCCGGTGGCGAGCATCGGATAGACTGCGAGGTAGAGCGATAGCAGAAACACCGCGAGCCAGCCGAGCCAGGCTGGCATCGCCGCCTGGTAAGTGAAGCTGGTCGCGATCCAGTTGAGGCCGACGCAGAACTGGCCAAGCCCGAAGCCCCAGCCGATCGCCAATGCCGCACGCATCCGCGGCGCGCTGGCGACGAGCCCGGCGAGCAGCGCGAACGCGAGCGGCATCAGCGGACCCAGGGCGAACGGTTCGAACGCGAAGGCGGACAGCGCGCCCGCAAGGAGCGCCACGAGGAACTTCATCGGGGGGTCGCGACGGAGCGGATTGAGCGGAAGGTCACGCTAAAGTGTGCCCCAGAACGCTTGTTTTCGTGGTGTGCGCTTCGGGCGGAACGGAACGGCGAGGCGGAGCGATGCTTCATCATTCCGCCTAAGCAAATTCGGGCCAAGTAGGAAAATGTTTTCGTAAGCACGTGGGGGACCGAGCGATCATGGCGTGGCACATGGCTCTTGTCGCGCTCGCCGGGACCTTGCCGTGCATTGGCATTTTGCTTGCGCTCGCCGGGTCAGGCTGATCTATGCAAAGGGAGAAATGAGGTCTTTCGGCGCATGTCGGATATATTCGTGTCCTACGCTCGTTCGACCGAGCGCCAGGCGCAGCAGGTTGCCGAGGCGTTACGCGTGCTCGGCTATGCGGTGTGGCGCGACGACGAACTCCCCGCGCACCGGGCCTATGGCGAAGTTATTGAGGAACGGTTGCGCTCGGCGAAGGCGGTGGTCGTCATCTGGTCGGCCGACGCGGCGCGCTCGCAATGGGTCCGCGCCGAGGCTGACGTCGCGCGCGAGGCGGGGACGCTGGTCCAGGTCAGCGTCGATGGGACGATGCCGCCGATCCCGTTCAACCAGATCCAGTGCGCCGACCTCAATGGCTGGTCGGGCGACACCGAAACCGCCGGCTGGGCCAAGATCGTGTCTAGCGTCGGCTCGCTGGTCGGCGACGCCCGGCCGGTCGCCGAAGCCGAGCGGCCCAGTGCCCCGGCCAAACGCGTCGCGATCTGCGTCCTTCCGTTCATCAACATGAGCGGTGATGCCGAGCAGGAATATTTCAGCGACGGGATCAGCGAGGACATCATCACCGACTTGTCGAAAGTGTCGGCGCTGTCGGTCGTCGCGCGCAACACGTCGTTCACCTACAAGGGCCGGGTCGCCGACGTGAAGGAAGTCGCGCGCGAGCTTGGGGTGACCCACGTCCTGGAAGGCAGCGTGCGCAAGGCCGGCGGGCGGGTGCGGATCAACGCCCAGCTGATCGATGGCGAGGCCGGTGACCATGTCTGGGCCGACCGCTACGACCGCGACCTCGACGACATCTTCGCGATTCAGGACGAGATTTCCAAGGCAATCGTCGGGGCGCTGCGCCTCAAATTGCTGCCGAAGGAAAAGAAGGCGATCGAGCATCGCGGGACATCGAGCGTGGAAGCCTACAACCTCTACCTGATGGCGCGCCAGCACTGGATCAGTGGCAATGATGGCGACAGCCGGCGCGACGAGGTGGTGGTGCGGATATGTCGCCAGGCGACGACGATCGACGCCGATTACGGCAAGGCATGGGCGCTGATGGCGCTGGCGCAGACCGAATTACGCTTCCGCCACGACCGGATCGACGAGGATGGACTGGCCTCGGCCGAGCGCGCCCTGCGGCTCGACCCGACGCTGGCGGAGGCGCATTGCATCAAGGCGCGCTACCTCGCCGATCAGGACGGTCGTTACGACGACGCCATCCGCCAGATCGAAATCGCGATCGGATTGGCGCCCAATTCGTGGGAAGTGAACAAGGAAGCGGCGCGGCTGCTGTTCCGTCGCGGCGACATGAAGGGAGCAGTGCGCTATTTCGAAAAAGCCGCGGAGTTGATGGAAAGCGACTATCATGCGCCGGGCATGCTGCAGTCCTGCTATCGCGCGCTTGGCGACGCGGATGGTATTCGTCGCTCGGCGGAGAAAGCCCTTTTTCGGATCGAAAAGGCGGTAGCGCTGGATCCGTCCAACGGCGCGGCGCTGGGCTTGGGCGCCGGAGCGCTCGCTGCGCTCGGCGAGGGCGAGCGGGCCAAGGGATGGATCCAGCGGGCAATGCTGTTCGCGCCCGACAACCAGACGATGCTCTACAATTTGGTGTGCGCGCTGACTATCAATCTGAAAGATCACGAGGGTGCGCTGGACCTCCTTGAGACGTTCGTCGGCAAGATGAATGCGATGCTGGTGACCCATTTGCAGGTCGACCCGGATATGGACGACCTACGCGACAAGCCGCGCTTCGAGCGAATGCTCGCCGAGGCGAAAGAGCGGCTGGCCGCCGCCGCCGTTGCCGAAGTCCCCAACGAGAT